>JBOHSP010000130.1:0-2362 GCA_050733275.1 Gemmatimonadales bacterium | reverse complement strand
CAACCCGGCCGATCACGTCGGAGCGGCGGCCGGCGCGGCCCAGCGCCGCGGCCAGCCGCTCGATCGCGCCGTTGCCGTCGTCGCCGGGGCTCCACGTGAACACGGCGCACGCCAGCCCGAGGCTGTGACGCTGCGCCAGCGCCGCCAGCTCGCCGGCGCGCCGCGTGAGGCCGGCGGCGTTGTACAGGCCGCTGGCGTCATCCACCAGACCGGCGGTGCGCACCCGATCGAGCTCGAGCTTCCCCTGGACGTACATGGTGAGCCGCAGCGACAATTCCTCCGCGTCCACCGGATCGCCGCGCAGCTCCCACGCCCCGTGGCGCAATGCCTCGACCTGCTGCGCCCGCAGCACCGGCCCCGGCGTCGTCAGGATGATCGGCGTGGCGCGCGACACCTCGGCGCGCAACGCGCGGCACACCGCGTAGGCGTCGGGAAACTGCGGCCGGAACGTGATGTCGAGGATGATGGCGTCGGGCCGGTAGCGGCGCGCGCGCTCCAGCGCCCGCGGCCCGCTGTCCGCCGTGATGACGCGAAACCCCGCCTGCCGCAGCACGGTCTCGAGGGTGTCGCGAAACGAGTGGTCGCCGTTGGCGATCAGCAGCAGCGGCTCCCCCGGCAGCGGCGTGACCGTGGGGGAGCCGGGCTCCGCCGGGGGCGGCTTCCGGGTCCGGGGGGGCGTGGCGCGGGGTGCCATGGGCGAACCAATGTACATCGCCAGCCCACGACACCCGCAAGGGAGGGTTATATAATAGAATGGGGACTGTAATCGATCTGCCACACAGGCACGGCGCAGCCCGTCGGCCCGTTACACAGCTCGTGCGACGGGCCGTCCTGCCGACGTGCGTCCTGCTCGCCTCCTGCGCCACGCTGCGCCAGGCCCTGAGCTTTCAGGAGCCCCAGATCACGCTCCAGGAGATCAACCTCACGGGCCTGGGATTGACCGGCGGGACGCTCGACCTGGTGTTCGACGTGTACAACCCCAACGACTACCGGCTCCGCAGCACGCGGCTCGAGGTAGGGCTGGATCTGGAGGGCACGTATTTCGGTGAGGCGCTGATCGACAAACCGCTCGACCTGTCTCCCGAAAACCACAGCCGCGTGGTGATGCCGGTGCGGTTCGCGTGGTCCGGCGTGGGCGCGGCGGCGCGGGCCATCTTCGAGCGCCAGGAGCTGCAGTACGGACTGACGGGGGCGGCGCTGTTGGATACGCCGCTCGGGGAGAGGCGGTTGCAGATCACCAGCGCCGGGGACGTGCCACTGAAGAAGTTGCTCCCGTGAGAGGCGAGCGAACAGGAGTGAGCGTATCCGCAAGTTGATCGACATCCAATCTCCGGGAGAGCGCGCGTATCTCGTCGGCGCGCCGCGCAAGGGGTCCGCGGACGCCGTCCAGGTGGATGAGCATCTCGCCGAGCTCGAGCGGCTCGCCGACACGGCGGGCGCCGAGGTGATCGGCCGCACGGTGCAGCGCGTCGAGGCCCCCACCCCGAACTTCTACCTCGGCCAGGGCAAGGTCGAAGAGCTGAAGGCGACGCTCGCGGCCGCGGACGCGTCGCTGGTGCTGTTCGACGAGAGCCTCACGCCCGTCCAGGGCGTGCAGCTCGAGAAGCATCTCGGCATCCGGGTGATGGACCGCACCGAGGTGATTCTCGACATCTTCGCGACCCGGGCGCGCAGCCACGAGGCCAAGCTTCAGGTCGAGCTGGCGCAGCTCGAGTACCTGCTGCCGCGCCTCACCCGCATGTGGACCCACCTGTCGCGCATTCGCGGCGGCATCGGGCTGCGGGGCCCGGGCGAAACCCAGCTCGAGACCGACCGCCGGGTGATCCGCCGCAAGATCAGCGTCCTGAAGAAGCGGCTGCGCGACGTGGCGCAGCATCGTGCCAACCTGCGCAAGGGCGGCGGGCGCCGCGACGTCCCCAGCGCCGCGCTCGTCGGCTACACCAACGCCGGCAAGTCGAGCCTGCTGCAGGCGCTCTCGGGAGCGGACGTGTTCGTCGAGGACCGCCTGTTCGCCACGCTCGACACCCTGACGCGCGAGGTGGACGTCGGCGACGGCTACCGCTACCGCGTCACCGATACCGTCGGCTTCATCCGCAAGCTGCCGCACCACCTGGTGGCCTCGTTCCGCGCGACGCTGGAGGAGGCGGCCGCGGCAGACCTCATCTTGCACGTGATCGACGCCGCGCACCCGGAGTGGGAGGAGCAGGTGGAGGTAGTGGAGCAGGAAATGCGGAACGCGGAACGCGGAACGCGGAGCAGCAATGGAAGCCCCGAGCGTAAAGGGACGGTCTACGTGTTCAACAAGGCAGATCTCTTGCCGGATCCCGAAGGGTTTCTCGCCCTGGTTCGAGAGCGGTACCCT
>JBOHSP010000129.1:0-4297 GCA_050733275.1 Gemmatimonadales bacterium | reverse complement strand
CGCGATGCCGCCGGTGCCGGTGCCGATGATCACGCCGACGCGCTTGGGGTCGAGCTCGCCTTTGCCTTTCTGCTCCAGGCAGGCATCGCGCACCGCCTGGGCGGCGGCGGCGACGGCGAATTGCGAGAAGAGGTCGTAGCGGCGGACCTCCTTGCGGTCCATGTAGGGGCTGGGATCGAAGCGCTTCACCTCGCACGCGAAATGCACTGGCAGCCGCGCCGAGTCGAAGCGCGTGATCGGCCCCGCGCCGGATTGGCCGGCGACCAGGGCACTCCACGTGCTCGCCACGTCGTTTCCCACCGGCGTCACGAGCCCGAGCCCCGTCACCGCCACCCGCCGCGTCATGCCTAGTTGCCCTTCCCCATCTTCTCGTGCAGGTACTGGAGGGCGGCCCCCACGGTGCGGAGCTTCTCCGCCTCCTCGTCGGGGATATCGATGTCGAACTCCTTCTCAAACGCCATCACGAGCTCGACCGTGTCCAGGCTGTCGGCGCCGAGGTCTTCCATGAAGCTCGCGTCGTTGGTGAGCTTGTCGCGTTCGACGCCCAGCTCCTCGACAAAGATGTCCTTGACCTTCTCTTCGAGCTGCTTCATGTCCATAGCCATGGGTACCCTCAGCGGAGGTAAAGGGGGGCCTGCCTCACATCACCATCCCGCCATCGACGACCAGGACGTGCCCCGTAATGTAGCTGGCCAAGTCGGAGGCGAGAAAGAGGACGGCGGCGGCGATATCCATGCCCTGGCCGAGCCGTCCCAACGGAATGTTGTCCTGCAGGTACTGCTTCGCGTCGGCGGAAATGCCGCGCGTCAGTTCGGTCTCGACGTAGCCGGGCGCCACGGCGTTCACCAGGACGTTGCGCGAGGCGAGCTCGCGCGCCACCGACTTGGTGAAGCCGATCATCCCCGCCTTGGAGGCAGCGTAATTCGACTGGCCTTTGTTCCCATTCAGGCCGACGACGCTGGTGATGTTGATGACGCGCCCCCAGCGTCGCTTGATCATCCCGCGGGCGGCGTGCTTCGTCATCAGAAATGCACCCTTGAGGTTCGTGTCGAGCACGGCGTCCCAGTCGGCCTCGCTGAGCCGGAACAGCAGGTTGTCCCGGGTGAAGCCCGCGTTGTTCACGAGGATATCGATCTGGCCGCAGTCCCGCTCGACGGCCGCGACGAACGCCTCGACCTGATCGGCGAGGCCCACATCGCACCCGTAGCCGCGCCCGCCGAGCTCCCCCGCCACGGCCTGCGCCTTGGCCGCGTCGCGCGCGCACAGCGCGACGGCGGCGCCGGCCGCCGCGAACGCCCGGCAGATCTCGAGGCCGATGCCGCGGGTGCCCCCGGTCACGAGCGCGACTTTGCCGGAGAGGTCGAGCTTCATTGCAGGCAATTGCCATTGTGCATCATGCCGCGTCCAGGAATTTGGTGATCTGGTCCGCCGTGCCCAGGCTCACCACGTTCGCCCCCGGGACGATGCGCTTCAAGAGGCCGGCCAGGACGGCCCCCGGCCCGATTTCGATGAAGCGCACGTCCTCGCCGCCGAGGCGGCCAGCGTGCTCCATGCATTCGACCCAGCGCACCGGCGCCGTCAGCTGGTCGCTGAGCAGGCGGCGCGCGCGGCTCGCCTCCTTCACCGCCTCCGCGTTCGCATTGGCGATCACGGGGAAGGCGGGGTCCTGGAACGGCGTGCGCTCGAGCGCGAGCTGGAGGTGATTGGCCGCCGGCGCCATCAGCGGGGAGTGAAACGCGCCGCTCACCTTGAGCGGGATCACGCGCTTGGCGCCGCGGGCCTTGCAGGCATCGCCGGCGCGCGCGACCGCATCGGGATCGCCGGAGATCACGGTCTGGTCCGGGGCGTTGATGTTGGCCGGGACCACGACGCTGGCCAGCCGCGAGGCCTCCTCGCAGGCGGTGTGGACGGCGGCGGTATCGAGGCCGAGCACGGCAGCCATGGTCCCCGGCCGTTCCTCGCCGGCGCGCTGCATCAGCTCGCCGCGGCGGCGCACGAGCTTCGCCGCCTCGGGCGCGGTGAGCGCGCCGGCGGTGATGTAGGCGGTGTATTCCCCGAGCGAGTGTCCCGCGGCCGTGACGGACGCGCCGAGCGACGGCGCCCCGCGCAGCGCCGCGAACACCGCCGCGGAGTGCGCCAGGATTGCGGGCTGGGCGTTCTGGGTCGCCGTGAGCTCGTCCTCGGGACCCTCGCCCATGACGCGCGAGAGGGCGACGCCGAGCGCGTCGTCAATGGCCTGCAGCGTCTCGCGCGCCGCGGCGAACTGCGCCGCGACATCCTTCCCCATCCCGACTTGTTGCGCGCCCTGGCCCGGGCAGAGCCAGATCGTCCCTACCACCGCACGACCATGCTCGCCCAGGTAAACCCCGCGCCGAAGGCCGCGAACATCACCGTCATGCCCGGCTGCAGCCGGCCGGTCCGGACCGCTTCGTCGAGCGCGATGGCGATCGACGCGGCCGACGTGTTGCCGAAGCGGTCGACGTTGACGTAGACCTTGTCCATCGGCACGCCGGCATGCTTCGCCGTCGCTTCGATGATGCGGATGTTCGCCTGATGGGGGATGAGCAGGTCGACGTCCGCCGCGCTGAGCGCGGCGCGCTGCAACGCCTGATCGCAGGCGTCGGCCATCGACAGCACGGCCGCCTTGAACACCTCGCGGCCGGCCATCTTGATGTAGTAGCTGTGATCCTTGAGCAGCGCGTCACTCGGCGGGTGCGACGCGCCGCCCCCCGGACGGTACAGCAGCTCCGCCAGGCGACCGTCGGACTTGAGGTAGGAGGAGAGGATGCCGCGCTGGTTCGTGCTGCGGCGCACGAGCGTGGCGCCCGCGCCGTCGCCGAACAGCACGGCCGTGGTGCGGTCGCTCCAGTCCATGATGCTCGTCAGTTTCTCGGCCGCGATCACGAGGACGTGTTCCGCCTGTTGCGCCGCGATCACGCCTTCCGCGACGCTCAGGGCATACACGAATCCCGAGCAGGCGGCGCCCACGTCGAACGCGGCCGCGTTCTGCGCGCCGAGCATCGCCTGCAGATCGCACGCCTGGGACGGCAGCAGCCGGTCCGGCGACGCGGTGGCGTACACGATCGCGTCGATGTCGAGCGGCGTGAGCCCCGTCTCCTGCAGCACCTGCAGCGCCGCCGCCTTGCCCATGCACGCGTTGGTCTCGTCCTTGCTCGACACGCGCCGCTCGCGGATGCCGGTGCGCTCGCGAATCCACTGGTCCGATGTGTCGAGGATCTTGGAGAATTCGTCGTTGGTCATCACGCGCGCCGGCGCGTAACTGCCCGTGCCCCACAGCTCGGCGAAGGGGCGCTTCACGCGGGCACCCCGCCCTGCGCGAATTCGGCGGCGATGTCTTCGGAGAGGTGGCTCTGCACGGCCTGCACGGCCACGCGAACCGCGTTGCGGATCGCCCGCGCCGGGGAGGATCCGTGGCAGATGATCACCACGCCGCGCACTCCCAGCAGCGGCGCGCCGCCATACGTGGCGTAATCGAGGACGGTGAACACCTTGCCCATCTCGGGGCGCTGCAGCAGGTCCGGCGCCTCGCGCCGCATCAGGGAGACGAAGACGCGCGCCGCCGACTCGTAGAACTTCAGCACCACGTTGCCGACGAACCCGTCGCACACGGCGACGTCGAGGGGCTGGCCGCGGCACTCGCCCGCCGGGATATCCCGGCCTTCCACGTTGCCGAGGTAGCGCATGCCCGGGGTCTGCTTGAGGAGCGCATGGGCATCCTTGACCACGGCCCCGCCCTTCTCGTCCTCCTCCCCGATGTTCAGCAGCCCCACCGCCGGTTCCGCCCGGCCGAGCACGTCGCGCGCGTACACCGCGCCCAGGTGCGCGAATCCCACCAGCTCGCGGGCGTCGCAGTCCACGTTCGCGCCCACGTCGAGGACCAGGACGGGGTTCCCGGCGGTCGGAAACAGCGCGCCGATGGCGGCGCGCTGCACGCCGGGATGCAGGCGCAGCAGCAGCGTGCTCGCCGCCATCACCGCGCCGGTGTTCCCGGCGGAGATGAACGCCTCGGCCTCATCCTTCTTCTGGAGCGCGAGGCCGACCGCGATGGAGGAGCGGGGTTTGTTGCGTAGCGCGGCGAGCGGCTTCTCGCCCATGCCGACCACCTCGGGCGCCTCCACGATGTCGATCCGCGAGCGGTCCACGCCCGCCGTGGCGGCGAGCGCGGCCTCGATGTCCGCCGTCCGCCCCACCAGTTGAATCCGGAATTCGGGCGGCAGGTCGCGCAGCGCCTGTGCCGCGCCTTCGACTTCGACCCGCGGCGCGTTGTCGCTGCCCA
>JBOHSP010000128.1:0-6933 GCA_050733275.1 Gemmatimonadales bacterium | reverse complement strand
GCTCGGGGAGGGCGAAGCGCACGTCCCAGCGCTCGGCAACGGCCTCGAGCACGCGCACCGCCTGCGTGATCACCTCCGGGCCGATACCGTCGCCCGGGAGCACGGCGATCGTGAGTGTCGTCATCCCAGGCGCCCCTCGTAGGCGGCGATGCGCGGTTCCTCGAGCAGCGTGCGGCCGATCTCGTCGAGACCGCGGAGTAACAGCTCGCGGCGATAGGGATCGAGCGCGAAGGAGGCGGCGAATCCCTCATCATCGGTCACGCGCAGCGATTCGAGGTCCACCACGAGCTCGTAGGGCCCCTCGACCCCGTCCCGTTGCGCGCGCCCGATCAGGACGTCGACCTCCGCGCCGCGCAACGGGACGGGCACCACGCCATTGCGGCAACAGTTGGCGTAGAAGATGTCCGCGAACGACGGCGCGATGATCGCGCGGAAGCCGTATTCGGCGAGCGCCCAGACGGCGTGCTCCCGCGACGACCCGCACCCGAAGTTGGGGCCGGTCACCAGAATCGTCGCCCCCGCGGCGGCGGGCCGGTGCAGCGCGAACGCAGGATCGGGCGATCCGTCGGGCCGGTAGCGCCAGTCGTGAAACAGCGCCGGCCCCAATCCGGTGCGCTCGACGCCGCGCAGGAACTGCTTCGGCACGATTTGATCGGTGTCGACGTCGCGCCGCGGCAACGCGGCGACGGTGCCCCGGTGGCGGATGAACGGCTCCATCAGGTCTCCCCCCGGCCCGCGCCGTTCCAGCCGCGCACGTCCACGATGCGGCCCGCGATCGCCGCCGCCGCCGCCATCGCCGGGCTCATCAGGTGCGTGCGGCCCCCGCGGCCCTGGCGGCCCTCGAAGTTGCGGTTGGACGTGGCCGCGCAGCGCTCTCCCGCGCCCAGCACGTCGGCATTCATGCCGAGGCACATGGAGCAGCCGGCGTTGCGCCATTCGAATCCCGCGGCGCGGAACACGGCATCCAGGCCTTCCGCTTCTGCCTGCGCCTTGACCTGCTGCGAACCGGGCACCACCATGGCGCGCACGCGCGGCGCCACGCGGTGGCCGCGCACCACGCCGGCCGCCACGCGCAGATCTTCGATCCGGGCATTAGTGCACGAGCCGAGGAACACGCGATCGATGGGTAGCCCCTCGAGGGCGGTGCCCGGCGCGAGCCCCATGTACGCGAGCGCCCGGGCCACCGCCTCACGCTCGGACTCGCTCGGCAGCTCGGCGGGATCCGGGACACGGCCGGTGATGTCCGCGACCATGCCCGGGGTCGTACCCCAGGTGACCTGCGGCGCGAGCCGCGCGGCATCGAGGGTCACGGTGGCGTCGTAGCGCGCCGCCGGGTCGGTGCGGAGCGCGCGCCAGCGCTCGACGGCTCGGTCCCACGCGGCACCGGCCGGCGCGCGCGGCCGGCCCGCCAGATAGGCGAACGTGGTCTCGTCGGGCGCAATCAGCCCCGCCCGCGCGCCCGCCTCGATCGACATGTTGCACACCGTCATGCGCTGCTCCATCGACAGCAACCGGATCGCCTCTCCCGTGTACTCGATCACGTGCCCCGCCGCACCGCTCGTCCCGACCCGACCGATCAACGCGAGAATCAGGTCCTTGGCGGTCACGCCGGGAGGCAGACGGCCCTCGATCCGCGCCTCGAGGTTGCGCGGTTTCGCCAGCACGATGCACTGCGTGGCGAGGACGTGCTCGACCTCGCTCGTCCCGATGCCGAGGGCGAATGCGCCGAACGCCCCGTGGGTCGAGGTGTGCGAGTCACCGCACACGACGAGCATGCCCGGCTGCGTCGCGCCAAGCTCCGGCGCGATCACGTGCACGATGCCCTGCTGCGGCGACGTGAGATCGAACAGCTCGATGCCGAACTCGCGCGCGTTCGCGCTCAGCGCGTCGAGCTGGCGCGCTGCCACCGGGTCGGCGATCGGCAACGAGCGCTCGCCCGTCGGGACGTTGTGGTCTACGGTCGCGAGCGTGCGCGCGGGGCGCCGCACGGTGCGTCCCGCGCGGCGCAGCCCCGCGAATGCCTGGGGCGAGGTCACCTCGTGGACCAGGTGCAAATCGACGTAGAGCAGCGCCACGCCGTCCCCCAGCTCGTGGACGACGTGCGCGTTCCACACGCGATCGAACAGCGTTTTCGTCATGCCCGCAGGGCCTGGGGCCTGGGGGCTCGGGCCTCGGGCGGCATGCCCTGAGCCCCAGCCCCCAGCCCCAAGGCCCTGCCTTCTTCCGTCCACGGCATCATCGCGCGCAGTTGGGCGCCGACCTGCTCGATGGGATGTTCCCGTGCCGCCCGCCGCAATGCGGCGAAGCGCGTGGCGCCGGCGCGGTTCTCCGCGATCCATTCCCGCGCGAACGCGCCGCTGCGGATGTCGGCGAGCAGCCGCCGCATTTCCTCGCGCACGGCCGGGCTGATGACCCGCTCGCCGCGCGTCAGGTCGCCGTACTCCGCCGTATCGCTGATCGAGTGGCGCATGAAGCCGAGCCCGCCGCGGTACATCAGATCGACGATCAGCTTCAGCTCGTGGAGACACTCGAAGTACGCCATCTCGGGGGCGTAGCCCGCCTCGGTGAGCGTCTCGAAGCCGGCCTGCACCAGCGCCGTCATTCCGCCGCACAGCACCGCCTGCTCGCCGAACAGGTCCGTCTCCGTTTCTTCGGCGAATGTCGTGGCGATCACGCCCGCGCGCGCGCAGCCGATCCCCACCGCGTAGGCGAGCGCATTCGCCAGTGCGGCGCCGCTCGCGTCCTGGTGGACGGCGACCAGGGCCGGCACGCCGCGGCCCGCCTGGAACTCGCTGCGCACCAGGTGCCCGGGCGACTTCGGGGCGATCATCGAGACGTCCACCACGGGGGGCGGCACGATCTCGCCGAAGTGCACGTTGAAGCCGTGGGCGAACATCAGCGTCTTGCCGGCGCCCAGCGCGGGCGCGATCGCGGCCTCGTACACGGCCCGCGCCTCCTGATCGGGCACCAGCAGCATGATCACGTCGGCGGCCCGCGCCGCCTCGGTGACGGGCCGCACGTCCAGTCCCTCCGCGCCGGCGCGCTCCCACGACGCGCCGCCCGGCCGCAACCCCACCACCACCCGCGCCCCGCTGTCGCGCAGGTTCAGGGCGTGCGCGTGGCCCTGACTGCCATACCCAATGATGGCAAACACCCGGTCGCGCAGCCGCGCGCGGTCGGCGTCACTCTCGTAATAGACCCGCACCGAGCTCATGATATCGCCTCCGAACGAGGAGTAAGGGTGACCGTCGCCTGCTGCACGCCCACCACATTGCCGATCTGCCGGACGAGCCCGTCGAGCGTGGCCGCGTCCGCGTCGATCACGCACGAGAGCCGCCACAGGCCCGGTGGCCCGCCCGAGTCCACGGCAAACCCGCGGATCGGCAGGTTGTGGCGCCGCAGCACGCCGCAGGCCCGTCCCAGCACCAGCAGCTCGCCCCGCAGCAGCACCGTCACCGTGCCCGCCTCCGTCATACCGGTGCCGTTTCGAGCGGCTCGGACAGCGAGCCGCCGGGCACGATCATCGGGAAGACGTTGGCTTCCTGCTCGATCACCAGCTCGACGAGCGCGGGGCCGGGGACCCCGTTCGCCGCCCGCAGGACGTCCGCCAGCGCGCTCGCCTGCTCGACCCGCCACCCGGGGATGCCGTAGGCGCCGGCCAGCTTGACGTAATCGGGGCTCCAGATCGGCGTGCAGGCGTAGCGGCCGCCGTGGAAGAACTGTTGCCACTGGCGTACCATGCCGAGGTATCCGTTGTTGAAGATCGCCAACTTCACGGGCAGCCGTTCCTGCACCATGGTGGCCATCTCGGCCATGTTCATCTGGAACCCGCCGTCGCCGGAGATCGCCCAGACCGGTTGCTCCGGGCGCGCGAGGTGGACGCCCATCGCCGCCGGGACGGCGAACCCCATCGCGCCCAGGCCGCCCGAGGTGATGTGCGTGTTGGGCCGCTGGAACGGGTAGCGCTGCGCCACCCACATCTGATGCTGGCCCACGTCAGACACGATCGTGCCGGCGCCGTCCGTGACGTCGGCGAGCGTCGCGAGGATCGTGTCCGGCGACAGCTCGCCGGCGAATGCCTCGTCGCAGGGACGCCGCCACTCGCCGATCTCCTCACGCCAGCACCGGCACTCGCGCGGCCCCACGAGCGGCAGGAGGCGCGCCAGCACCGTGCGCGCGTCCCCCACGATCCCGACCGCGGCGCGGACGTTCCGGCCGATCGCGGCCGCCTCGATGTCGATGTGCACGATCGTCGCCCGCGGCGCGAAGGTGGCGGTATTGCCGGTCACCCGATCGTCGAAGCGCAGTCCGATCCCGACGATAACGTCCGCCGTCTGGATGGCGCGGTTCACGTGCACCTCGCCGTGCATCCCCGGCATGCCGAGATGCAGCTCGTGCGCCTGCGGGAAGGCACTGATGCCGAGCAGCGTGGTGATCACCGGCATCCCCGTGCGCTCGGCCAATGTGCGCACCTCGGCGTAGGCGTCGCTCACGATCACGCCGCGCCCGATCATGAGCAGCGGGCGCTCGGCTTGCGCGATGAGCCGCGCGGCTTCCTGAATGGCGTCCTCGAACGATGCGGTGTCGGGCGTCGGGTGTCTGGAGCTCTCCGGCACCTGACCCCCGGCACCTGACACCTTGTTGTATTCCGCCTTCTGGTTCTGGACGTCTTTCGGTATGTCTACCAGCACCGGCCCCGGGCGGCCGGCGACGGCGATCGCCATCGCCTCGCGCACCGCGTCCGCCAGCTCCGTGACGTCGCCGACGAGCACGCTGTGCTTCGTGACGCCCATCGTCACGCCGATCACGTCGGTCTCCTGAAACGCGTCGCGTCCCAGCATCGGCCGCGCCACCTGGCCGGTGATCGCCAGCACGGGGGAGCCGTCCATGTGGGCGGCGGCGAGGCCGGTGACGAGGTTCGTGGCCCCCGGCCCCGACGTCGCCACGCACACGCCCACGCGATTTCCCGCGCGGGCGTAGCCGTCCGCCGCATGGGCGGCGGCCTGCTCGTGCCGGACCAGGATATGGCGAAGCCCGGGATGCCCGACGAGGGCGTCGTAGAAGGGCATGATGGCGCCGCCAGGATACCCGAACAGCACGTCGACGCCGGCATCCCGCAGCGTCCGGCAGAGGATCTCCGCCCCGCTCAGCAGCTCGCGCATGGAAGGCTACACCCCCCAGAAGTAGGTGCTGCTGAGCGCCGCCGACTCGAGCTCGGCGGCGTAGTCCGCCTTGTTCAGGGCCTGCACCAGGGCGCGCGCGCCGGCCTCGACGATGTCGGTGGACGCCCCGTGCCCCGTCAACGACTTCCCGTCGATGCGCACCTGCAGCAGCACGCGCCCCAGACTGTCCCGCCCCGGCGTCACCGACTGGACCGACAGATCGAGCACCTCGATCGTCCGGCCGAGCGCCTCGCCGATGGCCGCGAACGCCGCTGCGATCGGCCCGTTCCCCCTCGCCGCCGCCCTGCGCTCGTGGAATCCCGGCCCGGCGAGGCGCACGTCGGCCGACGCGGCGCCGCTGCCGCAGGTGACCCGCAGCTCGATGAGGTGATAGAGCTCGGGCGCGCGGTGAAAGCCGTCGTGCAACAGCGTCAGCAAGTCCTCGTCCAGGATCTGCCGCTTCTTGTCGGCGAGCGCCATGAACTCGCCGTAGAGCTGCTCCAGGGCCTGCGCGTCCAGCTCATGACCCAGCTCGCGAAAGCGCCGCTCCAGCGCGTGACGGCCGGAGTGCTTGCCCAGCACGATGCTCGATCCCCCCGCGCCCACCGCCTCGGGCGCGATGATCTCGTAGGTGAGGCCATTCTGGAGCACCCCATGCTGGTGAATCCCGGCTTCGTGGGCGAAGGCGTTGCGCCCGACGATGGCTTTGTTGGGCTGCGGGAACACACCGATCTCATGCGACAGCAGCCGGCTGGTGCGCATGATCTCGCGCGGGTTCACGCGACAGCGGAACGGCATGACCTGCGGGCGCACGCGGCCGGCCATCACGATCTCTTCGAGCGCCGCGTTGCCGGCGCGCTCGCCGATGCCGTTGACCGTGCACTCCACCTGCCGGGCGCCCGCCTCGATGGCGGCGAGCGAGTTGGCGACGGCGAGACCGAGGTCGTCGTGGCAGTGCGCGCTGAGCACGACGCCGGCCGCCGCGGGCACGCGCTCGCGCACCGTACGGAACAGGGCGCCGTATTCCGCCGGGGTCGTGTAGCCGACGGTGTCCGGCAGATTGACGGTGGTCGCGCCTTCGGCGATCGCCGCCGCCACGATCTCGCACAGGAAGTCGAGATCGCTGCGCGTCGCGTCCTCGGCAGAGAATTCGACGTCACTGACGTACTCGCGGGCCCGGCGCACGGCGGCGCGCGCCCGCTCGACGCAGGTCGCCCGGTCGATCCGCAGCTTGTGCGTGAGGTGGATGTCGGAGGTGGCGATGAACACGTGCAGCCGCTTGCGGATGGCCGGCTGCAGCGCTTCCGCCGCGAGATCGATGTCGCGATCGTGACAGCGGGCCAGCGCCGCGATGATCGGGCGCTGCACGGTGCGGCCGACGTCCTGCACGCCGCGCAGGTCGCCCGGCGACGCGGCCGGGAAGCCCGCCTCGATGACGTCCACGCCCAGCGCGTCGAGCTGCCGCGCCAGCCGCAGCTTGGCTTCCGGCTCCATCGCGTTCCCCGGCGCCTGCTCCCCATCCCGCAACGTGGTGTCGAAGATGATCACGTCCGTGCTCATGTCCTCCCCTCCCGCGCGAAAAAAAGCCGCGGACCTGATTGGGTCCGCGGCGCCGCTGCTGCTCCGTCCTGATGCGGTGAGCGAGTCTGCCTACATCATCGCCTCCGCGCGCGCCACGAACCCTCCCCCGAGCAGCCGAAAGCTCAGGAGCAGGAGGAGGGCGAGCAGCAGGAGCGCGAATGGCATCATGTGTGAGGCTTAATCTCCACCG
>JBOHSP010000127.1:0-8062 GCA_050733275.1 Gemmatimonadales bacterium | reverse complement strand
GCTCGTGGCGGTGCGCGCCCTGACCGCCGCGTACGGTCGGCCGCGGCGGCCGCTCGAGGTCGTGGCGATCTGCGAGGAAGAAGGCAGCCGGTTCCCCACGAACTTCTGGGGCTCGCGCGCGATCGTGGGGGCGATCGCGCCGGACGAGGCCGTGCGCGTCACCGATGCCGGGGGCGTGACGCTCGCCGAGGCGATGGCGGCGCGGGGGCTCGATGCCGCGCTGATCCCGACGGCCGCCCGCGCCGACCTGGACGGCTTCGTCGAGCTGCACATCGAGCAGGGCGCGATGCTCGAGCAGAGCGGCGATCCGCTCGGCATCGTGAGCGCGATCGCGGGCGGAGCGCATCTCGAGGTCCAGGTCAGCGGCCGGGCCGACCACGCGGGCACGACCCCGATGGACCTGCGGCGTGACGCGCTGGTCGGCGCGGCGGCGATGGTCGAGGCGATCGCGGGGATTGCCGCGGCGCTGGGCCGCCCCGCGGTCGCCACGGTGGGCCGGCTGCGCGTCGAGCCCGACCAGATCAACGTCGTGCCGGGTCGCGTCGTGTTCACCGTGGACCTGCGCCACGCCGACGCCGGCGGCCGCCGCGCGCTCGAGGAGCGGGTGCGCTCGCTGTGCGCCACCATCGCCGCCGAGCGCAGCCTCGGCCTCGAGATCGCGCTGCTGCACGAGCGGCCGCCCGTCGCGATGCACCGGGAGATCCGCGCGGCGCTGGAACACGCCGCGGAGGCGTGCGGGGTACAGGCGCCGGCGCTGGTGAGCGGCGCGGGGCACGACGCGCAGATCCTGGCAGCGATATGCCGGGTGGGGATGTTGTTCGTGCCGAGTATCGGGGGACGCTCACACTGCCCGGAGGAAGCCACGCATCCGGCGCACGTGCAGCTGGGGACGGAGGTTCTGGCGCGGACGCTACAGCTGCTGGCGTATTAGGTGCGCGGTGAGCGGTGCGCGGTGCGCGGGAGTTCGACAGACCCCGGCGCAATTTATCCGTGGATCATACGAGCTGGACCACCTCGGGGTACTCTCCCCGTAATCGCTCGATCACCTCAAGCTCGTCCGCCATCAGTGCGAAGTCCTCGAACTCGAACCCCGGCGCCACGGTGCAGCCAACGAGCGTGTAGTTGCCGAGGGGGCGAGCAGCCTGCCAGCAATCGGCGTCAACGACCGCTACCGGCCGCGTGTCTTTCGCCGTCGGGCCCAGGCGCACGCGGCGCAGGCCGGCGTCATCGAGGAGCACCAGCTCCAGCGGATCTCCTTCGTACCAGTGCCACACTTCGTCGGAGCGCACCCGGTGCCATCGGCTGTGCTCGCCGGCGCAGAGCAGAAAATAGATAGTAGTCACGGCCGCCCGCTCGTTGCGGTCGAGGGGGCGCACGCGCCGTCCTGATCGAAACACTTCCGCGTAATGACCGCCCTCCGGATGGGGGCGCAGGTTCAACGCGCGAATCAGCTCCTGGGCGCGGGAGTGCATCAGCCAGCGGCGAGCAAATCTCGGAACACGTGCTGCGCCACCGCCCGACGGTAGGCCGCAGTCGAGCGGACATCATCGATCGGTCGAATGTCGACAGCCAGTGCCGCCACGGCGCCCTCCAGATCCCCGTTCGCGAGCGCTGCTTCCGCGCTGCGCGCGCGCAGCGGCACCTCGGCCACCGAGCCGATCGCAACGCGTGCCGGATCGCGACACACCGCGATGACGACCTTCGAGATGGCCTGTGCCGCGCGCGTGCCGACCTTGCGAAACGCGACCGTCCGCCCGTCCAGCGGAAATCGCACGGCGATGATGATCTCATCGGGCGCGAGGGCCGTGCGCCGGTATCCGGTGAAGAACTCGCCGGTCGGTATCGTCCGCCGCTGCGTCACCACGACGGCGTCGGACGCCAGCAGCACGGGCAACGTATCGCCGGCGGGTGACGCGTTGGCGAGGTTGCCGCCCAGGGTGCCGCGATTCTGGATCTGCGCGGCGCCGATCGTGCGCGCCGCCGCCACGAGCGCCGGCAGGTGCTCGCGCGCCAGCGCCGAGCGAATGATTCCCGTGTACGGCTCGGCGGCGCCGATCTCGAGCTGGTCGGCCCCCACGCGGCGGATGCCCTTCAGCTCGCCCAGCAACCAGAGATCGAGCAACATCCGGGGAGCCGGGCCCAGGGAGCCAGCATGCAGCATGACCAGGAGGTCGGTCCCCCCGGCGAGCAGACGGCAACCGGACTCCTCCGCATACAGCCGAATCGCCTCGGCGAGATCCCGCGGGCGCAATAACCCTACCGGCGGCATGCGAGCACGGCGTCGATGATCTTCGTGTAGCCGGTACAGCGGCAGAGATTTCCCGCTAGGCCCGTCCGCACCTCTTCTTCGGTGGGCGCGGGATTCTCGGCGAGCAGCGCGTGCGCGGCGACCAGTATCCCCGGCGTACAGATGCCGCACTGCGCCGCGCCGCGCTCGATGAACGCTTGCTGCAGCGGCGAGAGCCGGCCGTCACGCGCCAAGCCTTCGACGGTCGTGACCTCCCGCCCCTCGACCTGCCCGACGGCCACGAGACAACTGTCGACGAGCTGCCCGTCAATCAGCACCGAGCAGGCACCGCACTCCCCTTCTCCGCACCCCTCTTTCGTCCCGGTGAGTCCCAGATCCTCACGCAGCACATCGAGCAGCCGCCGGGAGCCGGCAACGTCGATGGACGTCTGCTTGCCGTTCACCGTGAATCGGATGGTCACGACCCCACCTTGCGATTCCGCAATCCGCAATCCGCATTCCGCAATGCGGTCAGGACCTTCTCTGGCGTCGCCGGCACCTCGTCGATCCAGACGCCCACCGCATCGTGGATGGCGGTAATAATCGCCGGCGCCGGCCCATCCATTGGCAGCTCGCCGATCCCCTTGGCCCCGTGCGGGCCCCCCGAATAGGGGTTCTCGATCAGGATCGTGCGCATGCGGGGCGCGTCGAGCGCGGTGGGGATGAGATACGTCGCCAGCCGATCGTTGAGATAGCGGCCGTCCTGCATCTTGATCTCCTCGATCGTCGCCCAGCCGACCGCCTGGAGCGCGCCGCCCTCGATCTGTCCTTCCGCCAACACCGGATGCAGCGCCTTGCCGCAATCGGCCGCGGTGACGAGGTCGGTGACGCGCACCTCTCCCGTCGCCGTATCGACCTCGACGTCCGCGATCGTGCAGGCCCAGGCGTACACGGGATATGCATCCCCCCGGTAGGTCTCCTCGTCCCAGTGGATCGTGGGCGGCGACGCGTACGCCCGGTCGACGCGCAGGGGGGGCTGCTCCCCTCGGCTGAGTCGCTCGGCCAGCTGGCGCGCCGCCTGCTGGATCACGCCCCCGACGATCATCGCGGTGCGCGACGCGACGGTCGGACCCGAGTCGGGCACGAGCGAGGTGTCCTGCGGGGCAATGGTCACGCGCTCGATCGGCACACCCAGCGCATCGGCCGCGAGCTGGCAGAAGATCGTCTTCGTGCCCTGCCCGATTTCGGTCGACGCGGTGAGGATCCGGAACGTGTCGTCGGGTAGCGCCTCGACGGCCGCCTGGCCGCTCAGTTTCTTTTCACCACTCCCAGTGAAACCGGAGCCATGAAAAACCAGCGAGAGGCCACGACCACGACGGACGGCCGGACGGCCTGACGCCCGGACGGCCGGTGCGGCTTTCAGGACAGCTTCCAACACCAGGTCCGCGCTGACGCTTTCCGTCAGCTTCTGGCCCGTCGCCGTCGTGTCCCCGACCCGGAGCATCCACTTTCTTCGCAACTCGACACTGGGAACCTGCAACTGGTGAGCGACGTGCTCGACCATCAGCTCCGCCGCGAACAGCGACTGCGGCGCCCCGAAACCGCGAAACGCACCGTTCGGGGGCGTATTCGTCGCCAGCGCGCGTGCCCGGATGCGCACGTTGGGACAGGAGTACGGGCCGGCCGCGTGGATCGCCGCGCGCGACAGCACCACGGGCGTGAGCGTGCAGTACGCCCCGCCGTCCAGCACGATCTCGATGTCCTGGGCGAGCAGTGTTCCATCGCGTTTGACGGCGGTGCGGTGCCGGATGATGCCTGGATGACGCTTGGTCGTCGCCGCGAGATCCTCGTGCCGATCGTAGATCAGGCGAACGGGCCGGTCCGCCTTGCGCGCGAGCAGCGCGGCGTGAATGGCGACGATCGACGGATACTCTTCCTTGCCGCCGAACCCGCCGCCCGTTTCCGCCTGAATCACGGTGACCTGCTCTTCGGATAGGCCGAGCGCCCGTTGGAGCGCGCGATGCACGTAGAAGGGGCACTGGAGGGACCCGATCACCGTGACGCCCGTTTCGCGTTTCTCGTTTCCCGTCTTCCGGTATGGATACGCAATCGCACCCTGAGGCTCGATGTATAGTTGCTCTTGCGAGCCCACGCGAAACGTCCGCTCGACCACCACCTCTACGTCCGGCACCTCCTCCAATGCCTGGCCTTTGCTGATCTCGATCGTCGTGTAGGTCTCCGTGGCCTGCGCCACGTCCAGCACCGGCGCGGGGGCGCCCGATGCGTACGCAATGCGCACATGGCGTGCGGCCGCGGCCAGCGTGTCGCGATCCGCAGCGGCGATCAGGAGGATGGGCTCTTCCCGGTGACGGATCGCGCGTCCGGCCAGCGCCGGCTGATCGTCGCGAATCAGCTGCACCACGTTCTCGCCCGGGATGTCGTCGGCGGTCACGGTCACGACGCGCGACCAGTCGAACGCCGCGTCGAACTCGATGGCGCGGATCGTGCCGCGCGCGATGGTCGAACGGATGGTGGTACCGTACCAGGCGTCGGGCACGACGAGATCGTCGGTGTAGCGCGCCCGGCCGGTGACCTTCTCGACCCCTTCGCGCCGCGGCACCGGCCGGCCGACGAGCGGGGACGCGGGATCGGGGCCGTGGGATGGGATAGCCATCGGGTTCCGAAATAGAACCTGCCGGGAAAGGCGCACAATCCCCCGCAGTGGCAACGGTTTGGGGGGTGCCGAGAAGCCCATTCCAGCCGCAGCTGGGGCGCGGAGGCACGACACTTGCCGAACCGTTTTCGGGGAACGATGCGAGCCATTCAGGCCGATGCCGGCGCCGTGCCGGCCACCGCTCGTCGCAGCGGGGAGCTCCCACTCGAGATCCGGGCGCCCGTCTCCGCCGCGCACGCGAAAACCCTGACGCCGGACGCGTTGGGATTCGTGGTGATGCTCGCGCGCCGCTTCGAGCCGTTCCGCCGCGATCTGCTGGCGCGCCGCGCGGCCCGTCAACGGCTGTTCGACGCCGGCCGGTTGCCCGACTTCCTCCCCCAAACGACCGCCATCCGCGCCGCCGAGTGGCGCGTCGCGCCGATTCCCGCCGATCTCCTGGACCGCCGCGTCGAGATCACCGGCCCCGCCGACCGCAAGATGATCATCAACGCGCTGAACTCCGGCGCGCAGGTCTATATGGCGGATTTCGAGGACTCCCACGCGCCGACGTGGCAAAACAACCTGGACGGGCAGATCAACCTGCGCGACGCGGTCGCGGGAACCATCGAGCACACGGGGCCCGACGGCCGTCACTACGCGCTGCAGCCGCCGGTCGCGACGCTGATGGTCCGGCCGCGCGGCTGGCATCTGGTCGAACGCCACGTCGTGGCGGGCGGCGAACCAATCTCGGCCTCGCTGTTCGACTTCGGGTTGTTCTTCTTCCACAATGCGCGCGCCCTGATCGCGAGGGGCTCGGGCCCCTACTTCTACCTCCCCAAGCTCGAGAGCCATCTCGAAGCCCGGCTGTGGAACGACGTGTTCGTCGCCGCGCAGGAGGCACTCGGCATCCCCCGCGGTACGATCCGCGCGACGGTGCTGATCGAGACGATCCCGGCGGCGTTCGAGATGGACGAAATCCTCTACGAGCTGCGCGAGCACTCGGCGGGACTCAACTGCGGGCGCTGGGACTATATCTTCAGCTTCATCAAGAAGTTCCGAACCCGCTCCGAGTTCGTGCTGCCCGACCGCGCCAGCGTCACGATGGAGCGCCATTTCCTCCAGGCATACGTCGACCTCCTGATCCGGACCTGCCACCGCCGCGGCATCCACGCCATGGGCGGGATGGCCGCGCAGATCCCGATCAAGGGCGACCCCGCGGCGAACGCCGCGGCGCTGCAGAACGTGCGGGAAGACAAGTTACGGGAGGTGCGTGCCGGCCACGACGGCACCTGGGTCGCACATCCAGGGCTCGTGCCGGTTGCCAGGGAGGCATTCGCCTCTCTGGCCACCCCCCACCAGCTCGACGTGCGGCGCGACGACGTCTGCGTCACGGCCCGCGATCTGCTCACGGTGCCGGCGGGCGACATCACGGAGGCGGGGCTGCGGACCAACATCGACGTGGGGATCCGCTACCTCGAATCGTGGCTGCGCGGCGTGGGGTGCGTCCCGATCTACCACCTGATGGAAGACGCCGCCACCGCCGAGATCTCCCGATCGCAGGTATGGCAGTGGGTCCGCCACCGCGCGCGGCTCGCGCCGCCCGACGGCCGGGTGGTCACGATCGACCTCGTCACGCCGCTGATCACCGAATTCCTGGCCCGGCCCGAGTGCTCCGGAGGGCAGTTCGCGCTCGCCGGCCGGTTGTTCGAGCAGCTCATGACCGGCGCAGCATTCCCCGAGTTCCTGACGCTTGTGGCCTACGACCATCTGGAGTGACCGTATGAACAAACAGGCATTCGTGGCCCAGATCGAGCGCAGTTGGAGCAGCGACCGGCGCTGGCAGGGGATCACCCGCCCCTACACTCCGCAGGACGTGTGGCGCCTGCGCGGCACTCTGCCCATCGAATACACGCTCGCGCGGCACGGGGCCGCGCGGCTGTGGCAACTGCTGCGCGAGGAGCCGTACGTGGCAGTGTTGTCCGCCGCGACGGGCAATCAGGCGGTGCAGG
The DNA here is from genome assembly GCA_050733275.1 of Gemmatimonadales bacterium. GTDB lineage: Bacteria > Gemmatimonadota > Gemmatimonadetes > Gemmatimonadales > GWC2-71-9 > 20CM-2-65-7. Next base: position 1,173 of record JBOHSP010000127.1, on the reverse strand, counting down.
AGGTCCGCGCCGGCCTCCAGGCGGTGTACGTCAGCGGCTGGCAAGTGGCCGCGGACGCCAACGACGCCCTGGCGACCTACCCCGACCAGAGCCTCTACCCGTCCGACAGCGTGCCGCACCTCGTGCAGCGCATCCAGAACGCGCTGCGCCGGGCCGACGAGATTCATCACCTCAACGGCGACCACACCATCGACTGGTACGTGCCGCTCGTCGCCGACGCCGAGGCAGGCTTCGGCGGGGTGCTCAACGCCTACGAGCTGATGAAGCTGATGATCGCCGCCGGCGCCGCCGGCGTGCACTTCGAGGACCAGCTCTCGTCCGTCAAGAAGTGCGGCCACCTGGGCGGCAAGGTCCTCGTGCCGACCTGCGAATTCATCGCCAAGCTCGTCGCCGCCAGGCTCGCCGCGGACGTCTGCGGTGTGGATACGATCCTCATCGCCCGCACCGACGCGAACAGCGCCGGTCTGCTGACGAGCAACGTGGACGAGTACGACCGCCGCTGGTGCACCGGCGAACGCTCCCCGGAAGGGTACTGCGTCATCCAGGACGGGGTCGCGGCCGCCATCGCCCGCGCCCGCGCCTATGCCCCCTACGCCGACCTGCTGTGGTTCGAGACCGCCAAACCCGACCTGCCCGAGGCGCGGCAGTTCGCCGAGGCCGTCCATCACGAGTACCCCGGCAAGCTGCTCGCCTACAACTGCTCGCCGTCCTTCAACTGGAACCAGCATCTCGACGGCGCGCAGCTCGCCTCCTTCCAGCGCGAGCTCGGCGCCATGGGCTTCAAGTTCCAGTTCGTCACCCTCTCGGGCTTCCATGCACTGAATCACAGCATCTTTCAGCTGGCGCGGGACTACCGGGAACGGGGCATGGCCGCGTACGCGGACCTGCAGGCGCGCGAGTTCGCCGCCGAACGGGACGGCTACGAGGCGGTGCGGCACCAGGAGTTCGTGGGCACGGGCTACTTCGACGAGGTCACCCAGATCGCCACCGCCGGCCGCAACGCCACCCGGGCCATGGAGGGCTCGACCGAACGTGACCAGTTTCGAGATCCCGGGGTACTGATCTTGCGAGAGGAACCCGTGGCATAACGCAGGGCGGAGGTTCAAGCCGCGCAAGACGGATCTGGTCGTGGAGTATCACAGATCCGTGCCGGTCGCCGGATGGGAGGTGCAC
>JBOHSP010000126.1:0-1649 GCA_050733275.1 Gemmatimonadales bacterium | reverse complement strand
TTTGCCGCCCAGCAACCCGAAAAGGGCCATATCGCCTTGGTTGTGAGAGACAAGAAGGGGGCGAGGGCAAACTACAATAGGCCCCGCCCCTTATCCTGTCAAGCCTCGAACCTACTTGAGGACAAGCTACCAACTATTTTGCCAGCCTACACTTAGACCACTTTAAAAGAGCTGCGCCCACCCCCGCGACACCATCGGCGCCGGCGGCTGCGAACCCTGTAACGACTGAATAATCGCGCACTTAGAGTAGTTGAGCGTGGCCGTACCGCGGAGGTTCTGGAGGTCGAGGTCCACGTTCTGGGCCATCACGGCGCCCCAGAAGTGCGCGTCGGTGGCGCCGCCACCGGCGGTTTGCAGAGCGCCGCGGACGATCACGATGCCAAAGAATTCGTAACTGCCCTGCACGTCTAAGTTACCGTCCACCAATAGGATACCCTGCCCCTGCACCCCGTTGAGCGTGAGGTTGCCCGTGGCGTGGATGATCGGGAAGTATCTGGCGCACGCGCCCGCGGGATTCAGTCCGTCGCCCCAATTGTGCATGGCGGTGCGGTCGCACGAGCCGTCGGCGCGGAGCACCGGATACGTCTTGATCGTGCCGGCCGGGATCGTGAGGTTGGCCCGGAGGGCGAGCTGGTCGTAGGTGACGTCGCCGTACTTCGTGAAGGTGGACTCGGAGAGCGTCTCGTCCTGCTGGATTCTCGGGTCCCCGTCGATCGCGGCGTTGCCGCTGGTCGTCACCGGCCCGTTCACGCGGATCCCCGCCTTGGAGCTGTCCACCGGGTCGCAATCCACCCAGCCGGGGGGGGTATGGTCGTGGCCGTCCACCGCGGCGTTGCCCGCGAGGTTCGCGCCACCCTGGGTGGTGAGCGACGCCTGGATGTCGATCTGCAGGGGTTGGATGCGCGCCAGCAGTCCGATGCGCTGCCGGGCGCCGCCGCCCCGCACCTGGCCACTGCGGCTGGCGGAGTCCTGCCCCGTGATATCGAGCAGGTACATGTTCCCGTTGAGCTTGAGGATTTCGCCGCCGTAGACGCCGCTGCCGCTTCCCCGTTTCGACACGGCGATCGAGCTGTCGGGGTAGCGGGCCACGCCGTTACGCGCGACCGGGTCCCAGGTGGCGATCTCCCGTCCCACCCCCACTTCCGCCACGCCGAACGACTGTTGCAGGCGACGCACGTTCTCGGCTACGCGCTGCTCCTGCGTGCCCGCGAAGAACGCGCCGCCGACCAGGGCGCCGACGATCACGATCGCGAAGATCGCGAGGGCGAGCGCGATACCGCGCTCGTTGCGCACGAGAGGATCCATGGTGTGCTCCTTCATGAGCCGGGCGCGATGGTGTTCCAGCGGCGGTTGTTCCGCAGGGCCACGCGCGTGACAATGCTATCGGTCACGTACCGCAGCGGCCCGCCGCCGCCCGCGGTGCGGACCGGGGCGGCGGTCTGCGCCCGCAGCGTGATGCCGATCTGCGCCACCCGCCGCGGATCGGCCGTGATGGCACCGGTCACATCGTAGTAGGCGAACGTGACGCCGTTGGCGTCGAGCACCGGGCCGATCAGCGGCTGCCGCACGCCGCCCCCCGAGCTGCTCTGATAGCCCAGGTACCAGCGGCCGTCGCCGGCCTGGTACACGGAATAGGTGACGATCTCGTA
>JBOHSP010000125.1:0-1884 GCA_050733275.1 Gemmatimonadales bacterium | reverse complement strand
GCGCTGCGGCTGGGCGGGCGTGACGCGTACCGCCGCCTGCTCGCCGAGCCGGCGGCGCCGCTGGGCGACCGGATCGCCGCCGCGGCGGACGTGAGACTGGATACGGTGATCGCCCGCTGGCGCCATGACGTGCTGGCCGCGCGGCCGGAACGCGTCGCGGTGTCCTGGTGGGCGGTGACGGCGGCGATCGGGTGGGTGGCGTTCTTCGCCGTGTGCGGTGCGCGGAGCTCGCGATGGCGCGGATGAGGATGTGGGCCGGCGTCGCGCTCGCCGGCTGCGCGGCTGTCGCGCTCGCCTACCTGCCGCCCCGCGGCTTCCCGCGCGACACCGCGCGTGCGGCATCCGTGCAGCGGTCTTCACCGACGCCCGCGCGGATGCGCGCGCAGCAGCTCGCGCAAGAGTGGCGCGCGACCGATGTCGCGCACCGGCTGCTCGAAGAGCGCGCCCGGGTCCGGCTGGCCCAGGACCGATCGGCCGGGGTCACGGTGGCCATCCGGAGCGAGCCGCCCGTGGCGCCGCAGGTGACTCGCCGGGTGGAGGCGTGGATGGATACGGTGTGGCGGCGGATCGGTCTTGCCGAGACCAAGGTGCGGGTGCACCTCGTGCTGGACCTGTCGCAGGCCGTGGGCGCGAGCGCCACGCCGCGCCCGGAGCGTGCCGGCGCCGCCTATCTCGCGCCCGATTCCACCGACCGGACGACATGCATCGCGATCGCCCGACCGGGATCCTATTGGACGCGATTCATTCTCGACCCAGCGAGCGGGCGCGAGCGCGCCTCCGGGCCGCAGTTCTTGGAGTGGCTGCAGGCCAGCCTCGGTCCCTGCGGGTTTTATGCCGCGTTCGGCACGCCCGCGAAACCGGTGCGGCGCTGGCTCGACGCGCGATCCTGGGATCTCGCCCTCTACCTGCAAGCCGACAGCTTGAAGACGACGCTGTTTCGCCTCGGGTTGCAGGAGGCCAGCGATCCGTGGTTCTGGGAGTTCGTCTACAGGGTATCGCCTGCGGGGGTAGCGTGCATCGCGGGGCGGCCGGACGGCTGCCGCGCCGCGGTGCTGGCACACGCCGAGGCGTCGCTCGGAAGCCCCGAGCCGGTGCCGCGCGTCGTGCAGGCGGAGCGACGCTGGTGGCGTGAGCAACGACTCTTGGGCGGCGGCCGCTACCTGTCGGACGTCGCGCGGGCCATCGGACGCGAGCGGTTCCTCGAGTTCTGGACGTCGCCCTTGCCGGTGGACACGTCCCTGGCGGCCGCCCTCAGACAGCCGCTGGGCGAATGGACCGCGGACTGGCAGGAAGGGTTCGCCGCGCGGATCAGGCTGGGACCAGCGGCTCCGCTCGGCGGGATGGTCGCGGCGCTCGGCCTCGCCGCCGCGGCCCTCCTTGCCGTCGCCGGCGCTGCCGCCCGGCGCCAGGTCCGGTGATGCACTGCCGCATTGCGATGGCCACGCTGCTGCTCGCGCTTGCCGGATCCGCGGGGGCTTCCGCGCAGCAGGATCGGTGGACCCGTCAGGTGGCCGACCGGCTGCAGCGCGCGCTCGGCGCCTTCGACACGAGCGGTACCCGGACGATGCTGCGGCGGGCGGGCGCCCTCAATGGCGAAGAAACGACGTCCTTCGACGTGACGCTGACCGCGGGCGTGACTTACGCCATCGTCGGCGTGTGCGACGACGACTGCCGCCGCCTGCATCTCGTGCTGGCCACCCCGACGAACGATGAGCTCGCCGTCGAGCGGCGCCGCGAGGCCTTCCCGATCATCCGGTTCACGCCGCGCGCGACGATGCCGTACCGCGTCCGCGTGCGAATGGACGCCTGTGGCTGGAATCCCTGCCGCTGGGCGGTCGGGATCGTGCCGGAGACCGCGCCGCCGGCGGTGGGGCGCCGCCGGTA
>JBOHSP010000124.1:0-8356 GCA_050733275.1 Gemmatimonadales bacterium | reverse complement strand
CAGCAGGGCGACGGCCGCGAGCGCGCCGAGCGCCGCGACGCGCCACTTCATCGGCGCATGCGTGACCAGCTTGAGCATAGGCGCCGGCAGCGGCGTCCAGCGGATCCCGAGCGGCTGCGTCGCCTCGTCGCCCGCGCCCGACAGCGCCGCCCGGATCCCGAGCAGCGTGCCCTGCATCTGCGCCGCCGACTCGTAGCGCTCGTTCGCCACCTTGCTCATCGCCTTCGCGACGACGCGCTCCAGGGCCGCCGGGATCGACGGTGCCACGGTGCGCAGCGGCCGCGGATTGGTCGTGAGCACCTGGTACAGCACGCCGTGCACCGACTCCGCCTCGAACGGGCGCTGGAACGACAGCAGCTCGTAGAGCATGCACCCCACGGCGAACACGTCCGTGGCGGCCGTGATCGCGCCGTTCGTGATCTGCTCGGGCGCCATATACGTGGGCGTCCCCACGATGGCCCCCGAGCCCGTGGCGTCGGACGACTGCAGCCGGGCGATCCCGAAATCCATGATCTTCACGCGGCCGTCGGGCATCACCCGCACGTTGGATGGCTTCACGTCGCGGTGCACCACGCCCCGCTGATGCGCGAAATGCAGACCGGAGAGCACCTCGATCGCGATGTCGAGCTTGCGCTCGAGCGCGAGCGGTTCGCGCAGCGCGATGATGTCGGAGAGATCGCGGCCCTCGACCAGCTCCATCGCGATGTACAACTGGCCTTCCGCCTCGCCGAGATCGTACACCGTCACGATGTTGGGATGCTGGATCGCCCCGGCCGCGCGGGCCTCGCGCAGGAACCGCTCCTGCATGTTTTTGGTCTTGCGGAAGCTGCTGCTGAGGAGCTTCAGCGCCACGTAGCGGCGCAGCACGGTGTCGTACGCCTTCCAGACGACGCCCATCGCGCCTTCGCCGAGCAGCACGTGCAGCTCGTACTTCCCGAGCCGGCGATAGCGCTCCGCCGCGTCGCTCATTGCGTCAGCCAGTCGTAGGCGCGCCCAAGATAGGTCAGCATCGCCTCGTCCGCGGTCACGTGACGCCGCGGCAGCACCCGCTCCACGATGGTCAGGAAGCCCTGACGCGTGATCCGTTCTGATCCGGAGCCTCCCCACGAGAACGGCGGAACAAACTTCGGGGCGCGGACCGCGTCGAACACGTTCGCGCCGGCGCCCACGACCGTGCCGGTCCCCAGGAGGGTCCCGATCGCGGTCTTGGCATGATCGCCGATGAGACTACCCAGCAACTGCTGTCCGGTTTCCAGCGCGGTCCCCGCGACCTGCAGGCGGACGCGGCCGTACGTGTTCTTGAGGTTCGAGGTGATCGTCCCGGCGCCCAGATTGACCCACCGGCCCAGTACGGAATGCCCTACGAAGCCGTCGTGTGCCTTGTTGGCATACCCGAGCAGCACCGTGTTCGACATTTCACCCCGCACGTGGCACCACGGCCCGATCGCCGAGCAGCGGATCGCGCCGCCCAGGAGGCGCGCGTTGGCGCCCGCCCACAGCGGGCCCTCGAGACGCGTGCCGCCCTTCACTTCGACGCCGCTGTCCAGCACGATGGGCCCCTCGCGGGTGTCGAACACGACACCGGGCTCGACCGCGGCTTCCCGCGCGGCGATCCACGCCGGGTCGCCCAGTACGGTGGCCGCCTGGGGGATGATGCCGCCCTCGGCGGCGCCGACCAGCGCGACCAGATCTTCCCGCAGCAGCCGCTCCAGGGCGGCGACGAGGTCGTAGACGCCGTGGAGCACGACCCCGTCCACCGCCGTCTCCGGCGCGTGGGGCAGCGGCCCGGTCCACGTCGCGCCCGCCGGCACCACCCAGCCGACGGTGACGCTCTGATGCGTCAGGCGGGTCGGCGCGTCGGGGAACGGCGGCGCGATTCCGCGCGGTGCGAACGTCGAGGATCCGATCACGGCCGGCCCGGATACGGCGCGCCGTGCTTCCACGGGCGGCACGCCGCTTTCCGGAAATCCGGCGAGGTGCGGCACGGAAAAAATGGCCGTCGCTTCGACGCCGATGAAGGTCTCCCACCGCTCCCGCACCAGGTGCGCGCCGGCGCGCAGCTCGCTCAACGGTCGGATGCCGGCGAACGGCGCCCACGCGGGCGCGGGCTCGGGGTCGAGGAGGTAGAGCGCGTGGGTCACAGGGACTGCACCAGGTCCCGCAGGCGCTCCGCCTGCCCGGTCGGTATCACGAGCGTATGCCCGTTGGCGCGCACCACGATCATGTCCTGCGCGCCGACCACCGCCACGTGCTCGTTCTCGGCCCAGACCACCGAGCGGCGCACGTCTTCACCCAGCGTCACGTTCCCGACGGTGACGTTGCCGCGGGCATCGCGTTCGCGCACGCGGAGCAGGGCGTCCCACGAGCCGATGTCGTCCCAGGGAAACGAGCCCGTGACCACCGCGAGGCGGTTGGTGCGCTCCAGCACCGCGACGTCCACGGCGACCGGCGTGACGGCCGCGAAGAAGCGCGGCGCGTCGCCGGCGGTGAGGGCCGGCCAGCCGGCGGCGAGCTCGCGGGCGTAGGCGCCTGCCTCGCCGAGAAACCGCGCCACGGTCCAGGCGAACAGCCCCGTGTTCCATAACGCGCCGCGGCGCCGCAGCAGCGCCGCGCGGGCGGGACGCGGCTTCTCCACGAACCGCCGCACCGCGCGGGCGGAGCCGAGCGGCTTGCCGGGGACGATGTAGCCGTAGCCGGTCTCGGCGCGCGACGGGGCGACGCCGACGGTGACGAGCACGTCCTGCTCCGCGGCCACGCCCAGCGCGTGCGTCGCGGCGGCGCGGAATGCGCGGTCGTCGCCGATCGCCCAATCGGCATGGAGCGACAGCATCTGCGCGCCGCCTCCGCCGGGGTCGTGTTTCGCGATCCAGTGCGCGGCCCACGTCAGCGCCGGCGCCGTCGACGCCGCGCGCGGCTCGGCGAAGATGTTGGCGGCCGGTACGTCGGGGATCACCGCCGCGATGCGCTCCACGAGCGCGGGGCCGGTGAGAATCACAATCCGTTCGGGCGGCACGAGGCCGCGCAGGCGCGACACGGCCTGGGCCAGGAGCGGGTCGTCGCCGGTGAGCGGCAACAGTTGCTTGGGCCGCTCGGGGGTGGACAGCGGCCAGAACCGGGTCCCCGACCCACCGGCCAGGATCGCCGCCCAGGTGCTCACGGGCGGTCCTCGTCCGCGCTCCCGGGGTCGGCGTCGCCGAACATCATCGCGATGCGCTGGGTCAGTTTCATGGGGCTGAACGGCTTGGTGATCAGCGCCGCCCCGAGCCGCCGGGCGTCGCGCAGCACGTGTTCCTCTCCTTCACCGGTCAGCACGAGCACGGGGAGACGGGCCGTGGGCGTGGCGCGGCGCAGGTCGCGCAGCAAATCGAGTCCCGAGCCGTCGGGGAGGTGGAGGTCGAGCAGCAGGCCGTCGGCCGCCGCGGCGCGCAGGGTCGCCCGCGCTTCCGCCAGCGTGCGCGCGAAGCTCACGCGATAGCCGAGCCGCTCGAGGTAGGGCCGCAACACCAGACCGATATGCGGCTCATCATCGACGACGAGCAGATGCCGCGGAGTTGTCACCACCGGACGCGAAGAGGTGGACGCGGGGTCGGTCGGCCCGCCGCTCAGAGCAGGCCCGCGATCGCCGTGCGATGGCGGCGCAGGTCGTACAGCAACGAGCCGACGTTGGTCGCGGATTGGACCAGGACGACCAGCAGGGCGTCGGCGTGCAGCACCGCAACGACCGCGAGTCCCCGACCGAACTCGAGCACCGCCGTGCCGAACTCGCCCCGCCCGCCGGCATCGCCGAGCTGCGCCATGTGCTGGATCGCCGAGGGCAGCAGCGCGGCGATGCTGTCGGCGTCCACGCCGTTGGCAACGCGCGAATCGATGGGCAGGCCGTCGCGCCCCACGACCACCACGGCGTCCACGCCGCTGGTGCGGCTCAGCGCCTCCACCACGTCGCGGATCGTCGCCATACGCGCGGCAACGTAGGGTTCTCCACAGGCGAAGTCAAGAAGCCACCGTGGGTTGACCCACTTACGCGACGCCCTGTAAGTTCCCGTCCACACCCATGCGTTCGCTCCTGCTCGCTCTCGCCGTAGCGGTCATCGCTGCCTGCGGCGATGCGTTCCCCCTGTTGCCCCCCAGCATCCCCAACGAAGCGGACACGCTGTCGCTCTACGCGCTGCACGGCACGCCGATCACGTCGCCCTCGGCGATCGTGTTCGGCTTTTCGCCGACGCTGGTGCGGACCGACCGGTCCACGAATTTCGACTTCGCGTTCGACATCGACACCGCCGGGCGCGCGCTCCTCTTTCCGACGGGCGCGATCGGGCTGGGCCGCGGGTCGGGGACGCAGGTCGCCACGGCGCCGTTCGACTCGCTCGTGCTCGCGCCCGCGGCCGGCTACGATCTGGACAGCGCCCTCGTGGTCACGCCAGGCAGCGTCGTGCTGCTGCGCTCCCGGCCGAGCACGTGCAACACCCAGCTGGTGGCGGTTTACGCGTACTACGCGAAGCTGCTGGTGCTGGCTGTGGACACGACCAGCGGTGCCAACGGGCGCCGCATCGATCTGCAAATTCTCATCAACCAGAACTGCGGCTATCGCAGGCTCGACGAAGGCCTGCCGGGCGGCTGAGCCGTGATCGACCTCAAACTGCTGCGCGCCTCGCCCGGTCAGGTGCGGGCGGCGCTCGCGCGTCGCGGCGACCCCGCGCTCACCCGCCTGCTCGATGAGATCGAGGCGCTCGACATGAAGCGCCGCACGCTCACCGGGCAGCTCGATCAGCTCAACGCCGAGCGCAACGACGCGGCGCGCGCGGATGCGGTCGTGGCCCGTTCGCAGGGTGGGCTGCCGGAGGCGACGGTCGCCCAGCGCCGCAAGCTCGGGGGGCGGATCGACGCGCTCGAGGCCGACCTCCGCCGGGTGGAAGCGGCGCTCGAGGAGAAAGCGCTGTTCGTGCCCAACGTCCCGCTGCCGGAGGTGCCGGAGGAGACCGCGGTGCTCCGCACCTGGGGAACGCCGGCCCCCGCGGGGGGCGCGCCGCACTGGGAGATCGGCGAGCGGCTGGGGCTGATGGATTTGCCGCGGGGCTCGAAGCTCGCGGGCTCCGGGTTTCCCGTTCTGATCGGCGCGGGCGCGCGGCTGAGTCGGGCCCTCGTGAACTTCATGCTCGAGCTGCACACGCGGGAGCACGGGTACGTCGAGGTGCAGCCGCCGTTCCTGGTGCGCCGCGATGCCATGACGGGCACGGGGCAGTTGCCGAAGTTCGAGGATGACGTCTATCGCACGACCCCGGACGATCTGTTCCTCGTGCCCACGGCCGAGGTGCCCGTCACCAACCTGCATCGCGACGAGATCCTCGATGCCGCCACGCTGCCGCGCGCCTACGTCGCCTACACGCCCTGTTTCCGGCGCGAGGCGGGGGCGGCCGGCAAGGACACGCGCGGCCTGCTCCGCGTGCATCAGTTCGACAAAGTCGAGCTGGTGCGTTTCTGCCGCGCAGCGGACTCGCCGGCGGAACACGAGCGCCTCACCGGCCATGCCGAGGAGGTCTTGCGCCGGCTGGAGCTGCCCTACCGCGTGGTCGCGCTCCCGGTGAACGACTTCACGTTCGCGGGCGCCAAGACCTACGACCTCGAAGTGTGGGCGCCGGGCGTGGGCCAGTGGCTCGAGGTGTCGAGCTCGACCACATACACCGACTACCAGGCCCGGCGCGCCAACATCCGCTGTCGCGGCCGGCCGGGCGAGAAGCCCGAGTTCGTGCACACCCTCAACGCCTCCGGCGTCGCGCTGCCGCGGACGATCGCGGCACTGCTCGAAACCCAGCAACAAGCGGACGGATCCGTGAAGCTGCCGGCCGCGCTCGCGGCGCACGTGGGCGCGGATCGTCTTGGATAGAGCCGCGCTCCGACGGGCCGGCCCGGCCGCGCTCGTCGGAGTCGCCCTGTTGTTCGGCGCCCTGTCGGTCGGCTACGCCTGGACGGTGGCCCGCCACCTGCGGGCCGACGCCCGCGAGACCGGCCGGTTGCTGGGCCACGTGTTCGCCGGACTCAACGATCCGCGCGAGGGCGCGGCGGCCGACGCGCTGCTCGCGCTCGCCGATGAGGTGCGGCGCCTCGGCATTCCCATCGCCGTGTCCGACACGGCCGGCCGGATCACCGCCCTCGACAACGCGCCGTTCGGGCCCGAGGCCGGCGAGGACGTCCAGCGGGCATGGATCGCGGGCCTCGATGCCGTGAACGAGCCGTTGGTGCAGCCGGGCGTGGGCACGATCCACTACGGCGCGCTGCCCGCGGCACGGGCGTTCACCGGCCTCGCCGTGCTGCAGGGCGCCATGTTCCTCTGTCTCGTCGTGCTCGCCATCTGGGCCGTGCGCGAGCGCGTCACCGCGGCGCGGGACCGGCTGTGGGTGGCTATGGCCCGCGAATCGGCCCACCAGCTCGGCACCCCCCTCATGAGCCTCACGGGTTGGATTGATTACCTGCGGGAAAACCCGGGTACGCGCGGCGGCGAGCTGGTGACGCATCTTGAGGCGGATGCCGAGCGCCTGCAGCGCGTGGCGCAGCGCTTCGAGCGCATCGGGCGCCCGGCGCGGCGCGAGCCGGTGGGGCTCGGCGCGGTCGCCGAGCGCGTGGCCACCTATTTCCGGCCCCGTCTCCCGACGCTGGCGCATCCCGTCACGCTCACCCTCAGCTCACCGGGGCCGGGCCCGTCGGTGACCGGGGATCCCGTGTTGATCGAATGGGCGGTGGAGGCCGTGGTCAAGAATGCCATCGACGCGCTGAGCGGCCGCGGCGGCCGCATCGAGATCCAGGTGCTGGGGTCGCGTCGCAGCGGCACGCTGCGCGTGAGCGACGACGGCCCGGGCATCCCGCCGGAGCGGCAGCGCCGGCTGTTCGAGCCGGGGGCGTCCACCAAGACCGGCGGCTGGGGGATCGGCCTGGCGCTGGCGCGGCGCATTGTGGAGCAGCAGCACGGCGGACGTCTTTCCTACCACCCCGGCGCCAACGGCCGGGGCGCGGTGTTCGGGCTCGAGTTCCCGGTCGGCGCGGCATGACCCTCCCACTCAATCCCGCGCAGCGCGCGGCCGTCGACCACAGGGGCGGCCCGCTGCTCGTGCTCGCCGGCGCGGGGTCCGGCAAGACCCGCGTGCTGACGGCGCGCATCGCGCACCTGATCACGGCGCACGGCGTGCACCCGCAGCGCATCTTCGCCGTGACCTTCACCAACAAGGCCGCCGGCGAGATGCGCTCGCGCGTCACGCTGCTGCTCGGGGCTGATCCGCGCGGGCTCTGGATCGGCACCTTCCATTCTCTCTCGGCGCGCCTGCTGCGCCGCGAAGCGGGCCTGCTCGGGTTCGGCCCGAACTTCACGATCTACGACGAGGCGGACTCGGAGGGGTTGATCAAGCGACTGCTCGAGCAGCAGGGGGTCTCGACGAAGGCGTTCCCGCCGCGCGCGGTGCACGCGATCATCTCGGGCGCCAAGAACCGCATGCTGCTGCCCGAGGAGCTGGGCGCCCGGGCGGAAAGCCCGCTCGAGCGCGTGGCGGCCGACGTCTTCGCGGCGCTGGGCCCCGCGCTGCGCCAGGCGAACGCGATGGACTTCGACGACCTGCTGCTGCATCCCCTGACGCTGTTCCGCGAGCACCCGGAGCGGCTCCAGTTCTGGCAGGAGCGCTTTCAGCACATCCTGGTGGACGAATTCCAGGACACGAACGCGGCGCAGTATCTGCTGGTAAAACAACTCGCCCGGCGGCACGGCAACCTCTGCGTGGTCGGCGACGACGATCAGGCGATCTACGGCTGGCGCGGCGCCGACGTGGGGCACATGCTCGCGTTCCAGAACGATTTCACCGGCACGACCGTGATCAAGCTCGAGCAGAACTACCGCTCGACGCAGATCATCCTCGACGCGGCGAACGGCGTGATCGCGGAGAACGCGGGGCGGCTCGGCAAGACGCTGTTCACGGCCACGCCGGGCGGAGAGCCGGTGGTCGTCCTGTCGGCGGCCGACGAGCGCGACGAAGCCGAGTGGCTGGCCACCGAGTTCGCCCGCCGCGCCGCCGCGGGTGACGTCCCCTACGAGGGCATGGCGGTGCTGTACCGCACCAACGCGCAGTCGCGACCGCTCGAGGAGGCGTTTCGGTTCCGCGGCATCCCCTACCGGCTGATCGGGGCGGTCAGCTTCTACGAGCGCCGCGAGGTCAAGGACATGCTCGCGTATCTGCGCCTGCTCGTGAATCCGGCCGACGACGCCGCCTTCCTGCGGATTGTGAACGTGCCGCGGCGCGGGCTGGGCGAGGCGTCGCTGGCAACACTCGTCAGCGCCGCCACGGCGTGGCGCCGCCCGCTGCTGGAAACGGCCCGGGGG
>JBOHSP010000123.1:0-4687 GCA_050733275.1 Gemmatimonadales bacterium | reverse complement strand
GGTCAAGGCGGTCACGATCACCGGGCGCATGACGCGCGAGCTCGCGCAGATCCTCACCCCGGAGGCTCTGGCGTTCATCGCCAGGCTGCACCGCCGCTTCGAGTCGCGCCGCCAGGAGCTGCTCGCGCGGCGCGCAGCGCGCCAGAAGGAGTTCGACGCCGGAGCGCTTCCCGGGTTTCTGGACAGCACAAAGCACATTAGGGAAAGCCAGTGGAAGATTGCCGCGCAGCCGCGCGACCTGCTGGACCGGCGCGTGGAGATCACCGGTCCCACCGACCGCAAGATGGTGATCAATGCGCTCAACTCCGGCGCTCGCGGGTTCATGGCCGACTTCGAGGATGCGAACGCGCCCACCTGGCGCAACCAGGTCGCGGGCCATGCGAATCTCCGCGATGCGATCGAGCGGACTATCACCTACGACGGCTCCGATGGCCGCCACTATGCGCTGAAACCCCAGGTCGCCACGCTCCTGGTGCGCCCGCGCGGCTGGCATCTTCCCGAAAAACACGTCACCGCGGGCGGGGAGCCCATCGCCGGCGCGCTCCTCGATTTCGGACTCCACGCCTTCCACAACGCGGCGCGGCTGCACCGCCGAGGCAGCGGGGTCTATCTCTACCTGCCCAAGCTCGAGCACCACCTCGAAGCACGGCTGTGGAACGAGATCTTCACGTTCACCGAAGACGCGCTCGGCCTGCCCGCCGGGACCATCCGGGCCACCGTGCTGATCGAAACGCTGCCGGCGGCGTTGCAGATGCACGAGATTCTGTACGAGCTGCGGGGCCACGGCTACGGCCTCAACGCCGGGCGCTGGGACTACCTCTTCTCGATGATCAAGTGCTTCCGGAACGAGCAGGACCACTTGCTGCCGGACCGGCGCGACGTAACGATGACGGTGCCGTTCATGCGCGCCTACACCGAGCTCCTGGTGCAGACGTGCCACGCTCGCGGGACGTTCGCGATGGGCGGCATGGCGGCGCTCATTCCCTCGCGCACCAATCCCGAGGCGAACGCGCGCGCGATCGCGGCGGTGGAAGCCGACAAGCGGCGCGAGGCGACCGACGGCTTCGACGGCACCTGGGTGGCGCACCCGGACGTCGTCGGCGTCGCACGGGCGGAGTTCGACAAGGTCCTGGGCGAGCGTCCGCACCAAATCGACCGCCGGCGCGATGACGTCCGCGTCACGGCCGAGCAAGTGCTCGATGTCGGGTCGACCCCGGGCGCGATCACCGAAGCCGGGCTGCGCACCAACGTCAACGTGGCATTTCGGTACGTCTCTTTCTGGCTCACGGGCCGCGGAGCGGCGGGCATCAACAACCTGATGGAAGACGCCGCCACCGCCGAAATCTCTCGCGCGCAGATCTGGCAGTGGATCCGGCACGGCCAGTTCACGCGCGAGCGCGTTCGCCAGATCCTCGACGAAGAAATGCGCCGCATCCATGACGAGGTGGGAGAGGAGATCTGGAAGAAAGGCCGCGCGCGCGAGACCCGCGAGGTGTTCGAGCGCGTGGCCCTCGCGGACGACTTCCCGAACTTCCTGACACTGCCGGCCTATGAATACCTCGACTGAGAAACCGCGGTCGGTGGGTATCGGGTGTCGGGTGTCGGTCTCACCATCCCAAGACCGATCATGACAACGCAGAACCATACCCTGACGATCACATCTGTTGCCGCCCTGGCCGCCGTGATCGTCATCTGGCTCGTCCCGAGCGGCGACGGCCCCCCGGAGCTTCGCGATGTCGCGGCGGCGCTCGGCGCGGAGATCGAGCAGACGGAGCTGGGCGACCGGCCGCCCGCGACCCCCGTCACCCGTTTCGACGGCCTCGGTGTGGGGTTCGAGGGTCCGCATGGTCCGTGGACGGGCCGCAATCCGTCCGACAACAGCCTGGCCGTCGGACCGGATCACATCGTCCAGATCGTCAACACCCGCATGGCAATGTTCACGAAAACGGGGGAGCGATTCGACACCACCGGCGCGGTGCTGTACGGCCCCGTGCCCACCCATACAGTGTTCCACGGCTTCGGGGGGACCTGCGAAGCCCGCAACAACGGCGACGCGGTGGTGCGGTACGATCAGCTCGCCGGGCGCTGGCTCATCGTGATGCCGATCTTTCGCCGGAGCCCGCGGCGTCCCGATCAGCCCGAGCCGTGGCAGGCGAGCGAGCGCGTGTACCTGAGCCCACCGGGTGTCCGTGATCAGCCCGGTCCAGCGACGCCGCTGTTCGTGCCGCCGCCCGCTCCGCGAGCGCCACCCGCCGAGGCCGCCCGGCCGGAGACCGCGGAGCGCCGCGCCCCGAGGACTCCGCCCCCGGAGGAGGAAGGCCCCTATTCCATGTGCTACGCGGTCAGCACCGGCCCCGATCCGCTGGGCAGCTACTATCGCTACGAGTTCCTCCGGCCGCTGTTTCCGGACTATCCCCGCCCCGCCGTGTGGCCCGACGGCTATTACGTGCCCACCAGCACGGGGGACGACGTGGTGCAGAAGCACGCGTGCGTGGCGGATCGCCGGCGCATGCTCGCCGGCGAGCCCGCGACCGAGCAGTGCTTCGTGATCGATGGCGTGAATTTCCTGAACAACGCGGACCTCGATGGACCGTCGCTGCCCCCGGCGGGTTCGCCCAACATCATGATGGCCACGGGCGGCCGGCAGCTCGTCGGCGACTTCGACGACGACGGCATCTCCGTCTGGCGGTTTCACGTGGACTGGGAGACGCCGGCCGACACCCGCCTGATCGGGCCCGACACGATTCGGGTCGCGCCCTACCGCTATTTGTGCGACGGCCAGCTCACGAACTGCGTGCGCCAGCCCGGCACCGATCGGCACCTCGACGCGCAGGGCGACAAGCTCATGGCGCGCGTCGTGTATCGGAACGTGAACGGTCGCGAGTCGATCGTCGCCGTGCATTCGGTCGCCACCCTCGTGGGCGGCGGGGGGGTGCGCTGGTACGAGTTCACGGTAGCGGCGGATCGGACCGTGCATCTCCGCCAGCAGGGGACGTACGCGCCGGACCGCTTCTACCGCTGGATGGCGAGCCCCGCGATCGACCGCTTGGGCAACATCGGCATCGCGTTTTCCTTCGGCGGCACGCCGCACTTCACCGGGCAGCGGTTCGCGGGCCGGCTGGCCGACGACCCGCTCGGCCTGCTCACGCTGCAAGAGGCCGTTCTGGTGGAGGGCGAGGGTGCGCAGACCAACACGCTGCGGTGGCAGGATTACACGCAGACGGCCGTCGACCCCGCCGACGACTGCACGATTTGGTACAGCGGCGACTACTATAAGAAAGGCGCGACCACGTATTCCACCCGCATCGGGGCCTTCCGGTTGCCGGGATGCGCCAGCTGATGCCGAGCCTGCGCTTTGTGTCGGAGCGCGAGATGGTGGTCGAATCATTGCCGTGGGGGCCGCACGAATGGCTGTGCCGGCCGGGGCTGACCGAAGCACGCGATCTGCTCCTGGTGCGGGTGCGGATGCCGGCCGGTCGAGCGCATCAGTTCCACCGTCATCCCGAAATGGAAGAGCTCCTCTACATCCTCTCCGGCACCGCCGAGCAGTGGGTCGCTCGGGAGAAGCGCGTGCTCCGGGCGGGGGAAGTCGCGCACATCCCGCGCGACGTGGTGCACGGCACCTACAACGTCGGCAGCGACACGCTCGTCTTTCTCGCCATCCTCGCACCGGCCACGTCGGCGGGGCCCGCGGTCGTGGCGATGCACGAGCAAGAGCCGTGGCGCTCGCTGCGCCCGGCGATGTGACATGGCGTCGGTCCTCTTCATCGGAACGCTGGACACCAAGGGCGACGAGTACGCTTTCGTGCGGGACCTCGTGCGCGCGCGCGGTCACGACGTGGTCGTCATGGACCTCGGCGTCCTGGGAGCTGCCTCATTTCCTCCCGACATTCCGGCCGAGGCGGTGGCGCGCGAAGGTGGTGGCTCCCTCCAGGAGTTGCGGGCGCGGCGCGACCGGGGAGCGGCCATCGAGGTGATGCTCGCGGGTGCCCGGGCGTGGACGCGCCGCCTCTTCGCCGAGGGGCGCGTGAGTGGGGTTCTCGGGCTGGGTGGTGGCGGCGGCACCGCCATGATCGCCGCCGCCATGCGGGAGCTGCCCGTCGGGATCCCCAAGGTCCTCGTGTCCACCATGGCCGCGGGCAACACCGCGCCGTACCTGGACGGCAAGGACCTCACGCTGATGTACTCCGTGGTGGACATCGCCGGGCTCAACCCGCTGTCGCGCCGTATCCTCGCCAACGCCGCGGGCGCGATCAGCGGGATGGTCTCGCAGCCAACGCCCACCGGCGACCACGACCGCCCGCTCATCGCCGCGACCATGTTCGGCGTCACGACGCCGTGCGTCACGACGGCGCGCAAGTGTCTGGAGGAGGCCGGCTACGACGTGGTCGTGTTCCACGCCACCGGATCCGGCGGGCGAGCCATGGAGGGGTTGATCGCCGACGGCTACTTCAGCGGCGTTCTGGACGTCACGACCACCGAGTGGTGTGACGAGGTCGTGGGCGGCGTTCTGACCGCCGGTCCCGATCGTCTCTCCGCCGCCGGGCGGAAGGGCATTCCGCAGGTGGTGTCCCTCGGAGCCCTCGACATGGTGAACTTCGGTGCACCCGACACGGTCCCCGAGCGGTTCGCGGGGCGGACGCTCTACCGCCACAACCCCAGCGTGACCTTGATGCGCACGACGGCC
>JBOHSP010000122.1:0-20255 GCA_050733275.1 Gemmatimonadales bacterium | reverse complement strand
GGAGCTGAGGGGGCTCGAACCCCTGACCTCCTGGGTGCGATCCAGGCGCTCTCCCAGCTGAGCTACAGCCCCACGCGGGAGTGGAAAGTAAACCCTCGCGCTCCCTCGTACAACGGTCTTGAGCCGGGCCTCAGGACGGGCAGCCCTTGTCCAATACCACGCGCCAGCGCCCGTCCGCCTCGCGCCGCCATATGGAATTGAACGTGCCGATGCGCTCGCCCGCCGGATTCCGCACCGGGCCGCTCGTGAGCGCCAGCGTGCCCGACGCGAGCACTTCCACCGTCTCCGGCTCCCACGAGAACGGCGCGGTGGGGCCGTCGAACAGCCCGCGCCATCCCTCCAGCACCGCGGCCTTGCCGCGCATCACCCGGCCTTCGGGGCCGAAGAACACCGCCTCGTCGGCGACGTACGTCCCGAACACCGCGAAATCGCGCCGCGCCATCGTCGCGGCGAACGCGCGCTCGGCCTCGCGCACCTGATCGGCCAGGTCGGCGCGCGACTGCGCCTCCCCGGAAATACTTAGCATAGCTAACAATCCGCCGGTGAGGACCATGGCGCGTACTGTCATCGGCCGCGTTGTCGTCATACACACCCAAAAGACGCGGGACGGCATCACCGGGCAAGAGCCGCTCACACCAGCGATCTAGTCCGGCGTGGGCACCGACGAGTCGCAATGCCGGGTATAGCAGTACATGCCGGTGTTTCGCGTGTTGCTGCCGCTCGCCCTCTCCGCCGCGCCGCTGTCCGGCCAGCAATCGGTGCGCTCCCTCGACTTCCGCGGCAACCAC
Source organism: Gemmatimonadales bacterium (assembly GCA_050733275.1). GTDB lineage: Bacteria > Gemmatimonadota > Gemmatimonadetes > Gemmatimonadales > GWC2-71-9 > 20CM-2-65-7. The sequence goes on along the minus strand of JBOHSP010000122.1, from coordinate 19,467 downwards.
GCCATCGACGACGCCGCGCTGCGCGCCGCCATCGCCACGCAGCAGGCCCCTTTCCTCTATAGATCCCCCCTCACCCGCTGGCTCGGCCTCGCCGACGCGCCCCGCTACGACCCCCTGGAGTTCCGCCGCGACGTGCTCCGCATCCAGGCGCTCTACGGCGTGCGCGGCTTCCCCGACGCCCAGGTGGACACCACCCTGCGGCGGGACGGAGACCACCTCGACATCACCGTCCGGATCACCGAAGGCGAGCCGGTCGTGGTCGACACGGTGCGCCTCGTTGGCCTCCCCCCACAGCTGCGGACCGACGACCTCCTCACCCTGCTGCCGCTCCAGGCGGGCGCCCCGTTCGACCGCCTCGCCTTCCAGACGTCGGTGGCGGTGCTCGAGGCGCTGCTGCGCGACCGCGGCCACGCCTTCGCCCGCGTCACCGGCGGCTTCGAGGCCTCGCCCGAAGACCCGCCCCGCTCGGTCACCGTCACCCTCACCGCCGAGGCCGGCCCGCGTGCCACGATCGCCGAGGTCATCGTCGAGGGCACCGAGGCGGTGGACGATCGCGTCGTCCTCAAGACGCTCCTCATAGAGGAAGGGGACGTGTACTCCGACAGCGCGCTGCACGAGGGGCTGATGAACCTGCAGCGCACCGAGCTGTTCCGGCAGGTGCGCGTGAGCCTGGTGGACACCGCCCCGTCCAGCCCGACCGATTCGCTCGTCACCGTGCGGGTGCGCGCCGAGCTGGCGGAGTACCCCCTGCGCCGGGCGCGCGTTTCCGCGGGCTATGGCACGCTCGACTGCCTGCGCGGCATGACGGCGGTGGACCTCTTCAACTTTCGCGGCGACGGGCGGCGGCTCGAGTTCCGCGCCCGCACCTCGCAGGTCGGCGTGGGCCGGCCCCTCGACTGGGGACTCGAGCGCTCCGCCTGCGGCCAGCTCCAGGACGAAGACACCAGTCGCCTCAAGGTGAATTACAACCTCGCCGTCACGCTGCACGACCCGCTGCTCGCGTGGGAGAGCACGACGGGAATGGCGACGCTGTTCTTCGAGCGCCACACCGAGTTTGGCGCGTACCTGCGCGAAGCGGTCGGCGGCGAAGTCGCCCTGACGCGCCAGATCGGGACCGACGTGCCGCTCGAGGCGTCATACTCCCTCTCCTACGGACGCACGGTGGCCACCGCGGCGACGTTCTGCGTCCTGCTCGATGTTTGCGCGCTCGACGACCAGGCGATCTTCGCCGAGCGCCGCCGCCGCTCCGTGCTCGCGTTCGAGCTGCTGCGCGACCGCACCAACTCGGTCACCGATCCGACGCGCGGCCACGCGCTCGTGGCCGAGCTGCGCTGGGCCCCCGCCCTGCTCGGCTCGGACGCGTTCATGCGCTTCACGCGCTTCACCGCCGGGTACAAGGCGCACCACCCGATCGGGCTGTCCGCGGGGCGGGTCTTCAGTTGGCGGCTGCGCGCCGGCGCCGTGTTCGCGCCTCGTGCCGGCCTGCCGTCGGGCCGCCGCGAGTACGTCCCCTTCGACGAACGCCTCTTTGCCGGCGGCTCGAACTCCGTGCGCGGCTTCCCGCAGAACCGGCTCGGCCCGGTGGTCCACCTGCTCACGCCCGACGGCACGCTGCGCACGTCGGCCACGGGCGGCACGTTCATGGCGACGGGCAACGCCGAGCTGCGCTTCCCGATGCGCGTCTTCGGCCTGCTGCTGTTCGGCGCCGTGTTCGTGGACGCGGGGCTCGTGACCGAGCGGTCCGACATCGCGCTGGACAACGTGCGCGTCACGCCCGGCGCCGGCGCCCGCCTGCCGTCGATCCTCGGCCCCATCCGGCTCGACATCGGCTACAACCCGCACCCGGCCCAGGCGGGCCCGCTGTTCCGGCAAACCGGCAGCACGCTCGAGCTCGTGGATCCCGACTTCCGCCCGCGCCTCGAGTTCATCGACCGGCTGCAACTGCACCTCTCGATCGGGCAGGCGTTTTGAAACCGAAAGGCGCGAAACGGCGGGGAGAGGCGCAATGAGGCGCGGTCGCCTCCTCGCCCGCGTGGGGATCGGCTTGCTGGCCCTGCCGCTGCTGCTCCTCGTGGTGATCAGCCTGCCGCCGGTCACGCGGATGATCGGCCGCCGGCTGCTGCCGAAGATCAACGAACAGCTCAACGGCCGGCTCGACGTCGCGGATCTCAGCGGCTCGCTGCTCGGCCGGCTGGAGCTGCACGGCGTGACGCTGCGCGATCCCGCGGGAGACCCGGTGTTGCAGGCCGAGCGCGTGGAGCTCGACTACGGACTGCGCGACCTGCTGCGCGGCCGCATCTCGCTGGGTCCGATCCTGCTGGTGCGGCCGGTGGTCCGGCTCGTCAAGGAGCATCCGGGAGAGCCGTACTCGATTCTTCAGATATTCGCGACCGGCGACGACGAGAAGCGGGAAACGGGAAACGTGGACATCACCGTTCGCAGCCTCGAGCTGCGCGACGGGACGCTGTTCGCAACCGTGTGGCGCCAGCCGGCCGACCCGCAGCTCGAGACCGCGCAGCAGCTCGACACCGTGCGGCTCGAGTCCGTGAATCTGCGGCTCCCGTTGCTGCATTACTCCGCCGGGCCCACCCTGCCGCGTACGGCGATCGCCGAAATCACCTCGGCGCGCGCCTGGCTGGTGCACGCCGACCTCGAGCTGCTGGAGCTTGCCGGCACCGCCAACCTGCGCGGCGACTCGCTCGACGTGGCGCTCGAGACGGTGCGGCTGCCGCATTCCCGCTTCAGCGCCACGGCGTGGCTGCTCACGCGCGGCGACCGGCGCCGCTTCGCCGCCGCGGCGGACGTGGAACAGCTCACGGCAGCCGACATCGACGGGCTGATCACCGGTGCCACCATTCCCGCCGATTGGACGTTCGCGGGCACGGTCCGCGCCGTCTCGCCCGGCTCGGAGGGGGGGGCGCTCACGGTCTCCTCGCGGGATTTACGCATCGGCGCGGCGGGCGGCACGCTGACCGGCGCCGTGACCGTGATCGGGGACGACACCGAATGGATGGCCGAGGACAGCCGGATCGTGGTGCAGGGCGTGCAGGTCGCCGAGCTGCTGCGGCCCTTCGGCGTGCGCTCCACGCTGCGCGCGCGCGTGGACGGCGTGCTCACGGCCGACGGCCGCGAGGGCACGGCCGACCTCGGCGTCGCCGGGCTGCGCGGCTACGGCGTCGCGTCCGCCGCGACGGGCCGGATCCAGGCATCCGGAGCCCGGGATTCGATGCGCATCGCGGCGCGGCTCGCCGGCAGCTTTGGGCGGACCACGTTCAGCGGCACGCTCCAGACCGACGGCCGGCTCAGTCTGCGGCGCGTCGTGGCGGATGTCGCCGCGCTCGATCTCGCGGCCCTGGACCAGCGGCTGCCGCCCTCCTGGCTCAACGCGCGCCTCGAAGGCGACGTGAGATTCGGGAGCCTGCCCCAGGAAGGAACCCTGAGGTTGTGGCTCGACTCCTCGACCATTCGGGGAGCGCCGATCGATACGGCGGCGATCATCGCGCATGCCGCGGGCGGACTGCTGACCGCCGACAGCATCCTGCTCCACACCTCGGGCGTCCGCGTGACGGGCGCCGGAACGTTCGGCCTACAGGAGGATCAAACCGGTGATCTCACTCTTTCTCTCGACGCTCCGGCTCTTGACGCGGTGGAGCCTCTGGTACGCGCGCTCACGGGCGATTCTGTACGTGGTCTCGCTGGTGCGCTACGGCTGGGCGTTACTGCCTCGGGCTCGCTGAGCCGATACACCCTCGCCCTCGACGCCGAGGGCCAGGACATCGCGGTTGGGGGGGGCCTCGAGATTCGGGCGCTCGAGGCCGCCGCCGGAGGCGCGCCCGACTCGCTGACGTGGAGCGTCCGTGCGGCGCTGGACGACGACGCGCAGACGGCGGTGCGCGCCGCCGGCACCATGGCGAAAGCGACGATGGCCCTCGACGCCCTCGCCCTGGAACGCAACGACGCCACCTGGACGCTGGACGACGACGCGGTGGTGGAGCGCCGGGACGGCCGCATCGTCCTGGACCGCGCCGTCCTGCGCCGTGCTTCCGGCTTCGGCGAAATCACGGTCAGCGGATCGCACCCCGGCGCGCTGACGCTGCGGGCGGACCGCGTGCCGCTGGGAGACATCGTCGGCGACGTCGTCGCGGACAGCCTGCCGGAAGTGAACGGCGAGGCGATCTATGCGGATGGCCGGCTGCGCGGCGAGGTATCGCTGGCCGGCGCGGCAGGTCATCCGCTGCGCCTCGAGCTCGCCACGCGGCCGTTACGCGCACAACTCGTCGCGCAGGACTTCGACCTCCTCCAGATCGCACCGCTGATCCCCGGCGTCCGCGATCTGGAGGGACGGCTGGACGGCAGCGTCAGCGTCAGCGGGTCCGTCGACGCCCCGCGGCTCGACGGTGAGCTCGCGCTCGCCGCGGGCGCCCTGACGCTGCCGTCCACGGGCGTCCGCTACCGCAGCGTGCAGGGGCGGTTCACGTTCGCGGGCGACGCACTGCGGATCGACACGCTGCACGTCACCGCCGGTCCCGGCGACGCTCGACTCACCGGCGACGTGACGTTCACGCGGCTCGACCACCCCGAGCTGGACCTGACGCTCCAGGCCCGGAGCTTCGCGGTGATGAGTCGCCGCGACTTCCTCGAGGCCGTCGCGACGGCCGACCTGCGCCTCACCGGCTCGCCCTCCGGAGCGCGACTCACCGGCCGCGCGACGGTGAACGAGGGGGCGGCCTACGTCGAGCGGTTTCTGCGCGCCTCGGGGATCGACCTTTCGAACCCGCTGTACGCGCAGTTCGTGGACACGACGGTGCTGGCGCGCGAGCGGCTCGCGCCGGGCGCGATCGAGCGGTTCGTGGACAGTCTCACCGTGGACAGCGTCTCGGTGAACCTCGGCGACGACTTCTGGCTGCGGTCGCCCGATGCCAGCATCCAACTGGCCGGCCGGCTGACGGTGTCGTCGGGAAGCGAGACGGGGGAAACGGCGAACGCGGCGGCGGAGCGGTATCGACTCATGGGGACGGTGCGCACCGTCCGCGGCATCTACCGGATGGCGCTGGCGCCCGGGGTGACGCGCGAGTTTCTGGTGCGCGAGGGGTCGCTGCGGTTCGTGGGCGAGCGCTACGGCGACGCGATCCTCGACATGGCGGTCGATCACGAGCTGCGCACGGCGCGGGGCGAGGCGATCACGATCACGGCGCGCATCACCGGCACGATCGGGACACCGGTGGTGACGCTCAGCAGCGACGTCACGCCGCGGCTCTCGGAGACCGAGATCATTTCGTATCTCGTCTTCGGCGCGCCGACGGTCCAGGCGTTCCTCGGCGACGAGCCGGAGGCTGCCGAGCGGCGGTCTGTCTTCGAGCAAAGCGCCCAGCGGCTCGCGGGCGTGCTGTCGGGCAGGATCGAGACGGCGGTCCAGGACCAGCTCGGCTTACCGATCGACTACTTCCGCATCAAGCCGGGCGAGGTGCAGTCGGGGCTGGCGGGCACCGAGCTGGTGCTCGGCATGCAGGTCCGGATCCTCGGGCAGCCGTCGTTCCTGCGCGCCAGCCCGCGCTTCTGCCCGCGGGAACGGCTGCTGTCGCTCGACCAGATCGGCATCAATCTCGAGACGCGGATCTCGCCCGAGTGGGGCGTTGCCCTGAGCGTGGACCCGGTCCAGGGCTGCGAGGCCGTCATGGCCGGGACGACGCGGCCGTATCAGTTCGGGGCGGATGTGTTCTGGGAAAGGCGATAAAGGCGCATTAGCTTAAGGCCCCATGGGCCCCGTCTCCTTCACCTACTCCGGCGTCGTCCAAGTGCCGATCGACAGGGTCTTCGACCTGATCTCGGATCCCCTGCGGATGCCGGAGTGGCTGCCGCGCTGCATCGCGGTGAAGCCGTCCGCGCCGGAGCGGCAGGGGAAGGGCGCCCGTTACACGGTCACGTTCCAGCGCGACGCGATCCGCCACGAGTCGGTCATCGAGATCATCGAGTACTCGCCGCCGCACGGCTTCGGGTGGGTCGAGATCTATCACCGCGTGGGGTCCAAGACGTTCTTCGGGCTGGGCTTTGCCGGCGGCTCGACCAAGGTGACGATGAAGCACATCTGGCGGCCGACGGGGCTGCGCTCGTGGCTGAACGGGCAGTTCTACCGCCGCCGCAACGCGCACCGGATGTTTGAGGGGCTGATCAACAATCTGAGAAAGGCGCTAATTCGGTAACGCGCCGTCCCGCCTTATCGCGCCTTTCCGCGCAGTTTTGCGCCTTATTATCTTGGCTTCGCCATGTTGACCGTCACCTTCCTCGGCACGTCCGCCGCCCGGCCCACCGTCGAGCGCAACGTGTCGGGCCTCGCGCTGCAGCGCGAAGGCGAGACGATGCTGTTCGAGTGCGGCGAAGGCACGCAGCGGCAGATGATGCGCTACGGCGTGAGCTTCGCGCTGTCGGAGATCTTCTTCACCCACTTCCACGCCGACCACTTCCTCGGCGTGATCGGCCTGATTCGCACGCTCGGCCTCCAGGGCCGCCCCGACCCGCTGTTCCTCTACGGCCCCAAGGGCGCCACAGACATCCTCGGCACGGCGATGCGGCTCGGCGTGGAGCGCGTCCCCTTCCCCGTCGAGATCACCGAGGTCAAGAACGGCGACACCATCCGGGCGGGCGGAAAGGGGACGCGGAATGGCTACGACATCTGCGCGTTCGCGACCCAGCACGGCCGCGGCCTCTCGGTGGGGTACGCCATCAAGGAGCACGTGCGGCGCGGGCGCTTTGACGTCGACAAGGCCACAGCCGCAGGCATTCCCGAGGGTCCGCTCTGGGGGAAACTGGCCAAAGGGGAATCGATCGAGCACAACGGCCGAACGCTGACCGCCGACGGCTTTGTCGGTCCCGCGCGCCCGGGCCGCCTGGTCGTGTTTACCGGCGACACGCGCCCCTGCGATTCGGTGGTCGACGCCGCGCAGGGCGCCGATCTCCTGATTCACGAAGCCACGTTCGGCGAAGAAGAGCGGGACCGCGCCCGGGATACCGGCCACTCCACCGCACGGGAAGCCGCGCAAGTGGCGATGGCGGCCAAAGCCAAGCGCCTCGTCCTGTCGCACGTTTCCGCGCGCTATTCCATTTCCGCGGACGATCTCGTCAAAGAGGCGCGGGAGGTGTTTCCGAATACGAGCGTGGCCAAGGATGGCATGGAAATTGAGGTGCCGTATACGGACTAACTGCGCATAAAGGCGCGCGCCTCTTCGCGCCTTTCTGCGCCTTTTAGAAGAGGTCGACTCTCACAAACCCCGGCTTCAAGTACTTATCGGGGTGCTCCCGCAGATCCGTGAGCAGGGCGGTGAGCGAGACCGAGAGGTCCCGCAGCGCCGCGTACATCGCCGTGTCCGACGCCATGCGGCCCAGGGTGCCCTCCCCGCGGTTGATGCGCCGCAGCATCGTGTCCAGCGCGGCCGTCGCACCACCGAGGTGGCGGGTGAGCGTCGCGAGGTTGGCGGAGATCGAATCGATGCTCTGGCCGGTACTCGAGCCGAGCGCCGAGTCCAGCCGCGCCATCATGCGCTCGGTCGCCGCCAGCGTGCGCTGCATCTGCTGCACGAACGGCTGCTCCGGAACCGTGGCGAGCACGTTCATCGCCCGCTGCGTGGCGATCAGGGTGTTGTGGATGTCCTCGCCCAGCCGCTCCGACACCAGCTCCGTGACGCTGCTCAGCACCTCGTTGGCCCGCGTGGCGACGCCCTGCGCCACGTCGGCCACGTCGGGCAGGTTGGTCCCCACGATGGTGCGGTCATCGGGGAGCGGCTCCTGGCGCTGGCCGGGGTTGTAGTCGATGAACTTGGCGCCGAAGAAGTCGATCGAGGCGACCTGCGCGCTGGCGTCGATGTGCGGTCGCACCTCCTGGTTGAGCTCCAAGGTCACGCGCACACGGCCCACGCGCTCGAGCCGCACCGCCGCCACCCGCCCCTGCTTCACGCCCGAGACCAGCACCGGGTCCCCCTGCTTGAGGCCGGCGACGCTGGTGAACACGACGTCCACCCTCACCCCGCTGGTGCCCATCGAGCGGCCCGTGAGCCAGAACATGGCCACGAGGAACAGGGCCATGCCGATCAGCACGAAGGCGCCGACGCCGACTTCCTGCTTGTAAGTCAGGTCCATCAGCTCTCCTCGTTCGCCTGCAACAGGGCCACCTCGAGATCGCGCTCGAGAAACTGCTGGACCGCCGGATCGCGCGAGGCCACGATCTCCTCCGCCGTCCCCACCGCGCGGATCTTGGCCTCCTGCAGCAGGGCGATGCGGTCGGCCACGCGGAAGGCGCCGCGCACGTCGTGCGTCACGACCACGCTGGTCACGCCGATCTCCTGCTGCAGCCGCTCGATCAGCGAGTCGATCACGTCGGCGTTCACCGGATCGAGCCCGGACGTCGGCTCGTCGTAGAGCAAGTATACCGGTTTGCCGGCGATCGCCCGCGCGATGCCGACGCGTTTGCGCATCCCCCCCGACAGCTCCGAGGGGAACTTGCGCCCCACGTCCTCCTGGAGGTTCACCAGGCGCAGGCACTCCTTCACGCGCTGGACGCAGTAGTCCTTGTCGGCGTAGTGCTGCTCGTTGGTGATGCCGAGGCGGATGTTCTCGAACACGTCCATCGAGTCGAACAACGCGCCGTTCTGGAAGACGTAGCCGATGCGGCTGCGCAGCTCGGACAGCTCCTTGCGCCCGAGGTGCGGCACGGACAGGCCGTCCACGAAGACGTCGCCAGAGTCGGGCTTGATCAGCCCGATGATATGCTTGAGCAGCACGCTCTTGCCGACGCCCGAGGGGCCGAGCAGCGCGACCGTCTCGCCCTCGTTCACGACGAAGTCGACGCCGTCGAGCACGATGTTGTCCACGAAGCGCTTGGAGATGTTCTTGAGCTCGATCATTGCGCCGTGCCCAGGATGAGCTTGGTGAGAATGGTGTCGAGCATCAGGATCGTGACCGACGCGGCGACGACGGCCTGCGTCGTCGCGCGCCCCACGCCCTCCGCCCCCTGCTGCGTGTGGTAACCGATGTAACAGGGAATGATCGTCACGGCGATCGCGAACGCGAACGACTTGATGAGGGAGTACCACAGGTCCAGCGGCTTGAAGAAGTACCGCGCCCCGAACTCGAAGTCGGCGTACGTCAGGCCGAGCGATCCCTGGGCCGTGATGTAGCCCACCGTGATCCCGAAGGCGTTCGCCATCATCACGAGCGCCGGGATGGCGATCACGCCCGCCAGGATCCGGGGGAGCAGGAGGTGGGTCACCGGCGAGCGTCCCAGACTCTCCAGGGCGTCGATCTGCTCGGTCACCCGCATGCTGCCGAGCTCGGCGGCGTAGCGGGCGCCGATGCGCCCGGCCAGGATGAGCCCCGTTAAAACGGGGCCCAGCTCCAGGATCATCGACTCGACGATCACGCCGCCCGCCACGTAGAGCGGCAGCTGGCCCGTGAACTGATAGCCGGTCTGGAGGCTGGTCACCGCCCCCGCGAAGCCCGCGACCAAGAGCACGATGAACAGGCTGCCGTAGCCCACCGCGATCGTCTGCTGGAAGGTGCGCGGCACCCAGGCGCGCCATTCCAGGAAGCCGCGGGAGAGGTCCGCCAGCAGGAACGCGAACCGCCCGGCGTGTCCTGCCGTATGCAGCGACCAGCGCCCCACGAAGCGCCGCAGATCGAGCCGAGCGGCAGCTGGCCTCATTGGCGTGTACCTTGTGTAGCCATGGGTCCACAATCTAAGGCGTTTGTTCGCAAGCTGTTGGCCTGGTATCGCCGGAACGCCCGCGACTTGCCCTGGCGCGCTACGCGCAATCCGTATGCCATCCTCGTGTCGGAGTTCATGCTACAGCAGACACAGGTCAGCCGGGTGACCGAGTTCTACCCCCGGTTTCTGGCTCGTTTTCCCACGCTCCGCGCGCTGGCGCGGTCGACACCCCGCGCCGTTCGGGAAGCCTGGGACGGATTGGGATACTATGCCCGGGCTTCCAATCTCCACGCGCTCGCGCGCGTGGTCAGAAAGACTATGGAAGGCAAGCTGCCCGATGATCCTCTGGAGCTCCGGAAGCTACCTGGTGTCGGGAAGTACACAGCGGGGGCGGTGGCGTGCTTTGCCTATGAGAAGCCGGTGCCGGCGGTGGACACGAACGTGAGGCGGGTGCTGCAACGAGCCTTCGGTAATGCGAAACGCGGAATGCCGAATGCGGAATTGTGGGAGTTGGCGTCGGCGCTCGTCCCGAAGAACGGCAAACGGGCGTGGAGGTTCAATCAGGCACTGATGGAGTTGGGAGCACTGGTTTGCAAGGCGAGAAAACCGAAATGTCCAGAGTGTCCAGTTAACAGCAACTGCAGGACCTACACTACTAGACGCAGCAGACGCACAGCGGCGGTTGGTCTTCAGGCGTGAGGACCAACCCGCGCGTGTTGTCCTGTTACCGATGACTCAACCCCGCTGCTGCGTCTGCTGCGTCTAGCCTTGCATGTCCCCGCTTTTATCTCCAAATCGTACCGAACAGGAGCGCCAATAGCAGCAAGACTCCCGCGAGCGTCGCAAAGATTGCCTGCCTCCGCCTCAATCCTGTAAACGCTTCTGGCAATTCCCCGCGTGCGTCCAGCTCCAGCCTTCCCATCCGCGCGGCGGTCGGCGTGACGATTCCGATCGCGATGATCGCGCCGAGCAGCCCCAGCCCCTGCATCGCCATCAGCCAGCTCGGCACGGTGGCGTTCGTGAAGTAGGGGAGGGAGAGCAGGAACCCTGAGACCAGCACCAGCAGGGCGCCGGGGCCGACGAGGTTGCGCGCGACGACGCTGGTCACGCGGTACACGCCGAGCCGCGCCTCGGGGGCGAAGTTTTTCGCGGTGATCCCGGCAAGCATCATCGCGAGCCCGCCGCCCAGCCATGCCGCGAAGCCCAGGAAATGGAGGAACAGCAGCACTCCGCGCATCGCGTCTCCTTGTGAGCGCTTGGTGTCTGGAGGGGGGGGCTAGCCCGACCGTCCCACCACCTCGGGGATCGGCTGCCGCCCGGCAAAGCCGGCCTCGAGCTCGTGCCAATGAGTAATGCGATCTTCGCCAAGTTTCCAGCACCACAGGATCTCGCGCTCGTCGAGCCGGCCGTGAAAGTCCACCAGCCCCTGGTCGAAGCCCTTGAACTCGCAGCCGATCTGCTCCAGCTCCTGGAGATAGCCGTTGATCCTCGTCGCGACGCCGTCGATCTCGGCCTTGAGCGCGAGCTGCTCCTGGGACTCGCCCCACTCGGGGCGGGCCTGGGCGGCGACCACCTCGTAGCGGGCGACGAGATCCTTCCACTGAGGGTACAGGGACGTGATGTCCTGCACGACTCGCTTCACCAGAGGAAGGGTGCGGTTGGCTTCGGCCAGGGTGAAGAGCCTTGGGGCCATGTCGATAATCTGAAGGCGCGGACCCTACGAAACCACAATTCCCTGGATTTCTTCGGGATGTGGGATGAAGCCCACGACCTCGTTTGAGCCATCCACCACGACGATCGTGGATCGGACGTGGTGATCGGCGGGATCCAGCTGCTTGGTAATCCTGAATCCGTTCATCTCGGTATCGGGCTTTGCGACGGGGGTGTCGGTGCGGGCATGGTCTGCAGCTGAGCACTTCGTGGGATCATGGCCGGCGCCCACGCAACGAGCAACGATGTCACGGTCGGAAACGGTGCCCATGTAGTGCCGCTCTTTGGGATTGTCTACCACGGGCACGACCGAGATGTTCTTGGCCCGCATCAGCGCCGCCACCTCGGATGACGTCGCTCCCGCGGCCGCAACGATCGGATCGGTGATCATCACCTCAGATGCGCGCACAGATTGTCCCGCTGACTGTGTCTAGTCTTTGCCTATCCTAAGGCTTTTCTAGTTGCCTGGTAACCCGCCTCCACATAGTCCTGCACCCGCTCGATCGCGAACGTTGCCTCCCGCTCGGCGATGGGCCGCACGTACACGAGCCGCGGGCCTTCCCCCTCCTGGGACCACGCCCGCACCGTCCGCTCCGCCTGCGCGGCCATCATGATGCGCATCGCTTCGCCGTGCAGGCGGATGAGACGGGGAAGGCGCGAAGGAGCGCTTACCGGCGCGGTCGCTTCGTCGAAACCCGGGCCGACGTTTACCGCGACGACGAGGTCGGCGTCGGGGACGACCTGGCGCGCGGCTGCGAGCGGCAGGACGGCGCGCAGCCCGCCGTCCCCAAAGCGGCGGCCATTCACCTCGAGCGGCGGAAAGTAGACCGGCAGCGCGCAGGAGGCGTAGAGCGCGTCCTGCAGCTCCAGCTCCTGCTGCAGCGTCCCCGGGGCGCCGGCGCCGCGGCCGCCGAACAGCACCGACTCCCCCGTGTCCAGATCGGTCGCGGTGACGGTCAGGGGAATCTTCAGGTACTGGAACATCCGGGTGGGGACGATTTTGATGATCGTGCGGCGCAGCGCGGTCGCGGGCAGCAGGCTGCGCGCAAACATCCCCTGCACCAGGGAAAGCGGATCGTAGGGCGCCACGTCGCGGCGCGTGAGGGCCAGCGCGCGGGAGCGCACCTGGTCGAAGGGCACGCCCGCCGCGAGCGCCGCGCCGACCACCGCCCCCATCGACGTCGCCACGATGCGGTCGGGGACGAGGTCGGCCTGCTCCAGCGCCCGGAACGCGCCGGCGTGGGCGACGGCCTTGGCGCCGCCGCCGCTCAATACCAGCACGACCTTCATTGCGACGTCGAGAATTGCGGATTGCGGATTGCGGAATGCGGAATGCATCGGAGAGTGTCGTTACGCACGATACTGCCCCTGCAAATCCGCAATCCGCAATCCCCAATCCGCAATGGTCACTCCCCCCGCCCCTGATCGTATCTCCGTTCCATCACCCGCGTCGCGCGCCGCTTCGCCGCCCGCTCGTAGCGCCGCTTCTCGTCGGCCGTCTCGGGCACGATCTGCGACACCGGCGTGGGCTCGCCCTGTTCGTCCAGCGCCACGTAGGTCACGTAACAGGAGTTCGTGTGCCGCCGCTCCCCGGTGAGCACGTTCTCGGCGATGACCTTGACGCCGACCTCCATGGACGTGCGGCCGGCGTAGTTGACCCGCGCGAGGGCCGTGACCAGCTCGCCGACGTGGATCGGCTCCCGGAAATCGACCTTGTCCACCGAGACGGTGACGCAGGGCTTGCGCGCGTGGCGGATGGCGGCGATGGCGGCGACGCGATCCACCAGCGCGAGGATGTGCCCGCCGAACACGTTGCCCATGATGTTCGCGTGATGCGGCATCATCAGCTCCGTCAGCTCCGCCTCCGAGTCGCGGGGAAGACGGCTGGACTGCGTCATCAGTAGTCCACCGGACGCAGATAGAACTCGCCGATCGCGGTCTGCGACAGCACCGCCACCGTGGGCAGCCGCCGCTTCCAGTGCGTCGAGTCGAGGCGCTGGCGCACGACGGCGATCTGCTCCGGCGTGGCCGGCGGCGGCGGCTCCTCGCCGCGGATCAGCGCGTGCAGGATCAGGTCCGCGACCTTGTAGGAAACGCCGAGATCGGCCTCGTCGGTCTGGCCGGTGATGAGGTCGGCGGTCGCGGGCTTGCCCACGATCGCCTCGGGAACGCCGACGTGGCGCGCCAGCGCCCACACCTGGCTCTTGAACAGGTCGCCCAGCGGATTGACCGGCGGGGCATCGTCGCCGTGCCAGGTAAAATAGCCCAGCAGCCGCTCCGACTTGTTGCTGGTGCCCAGCGGCAGCGCCCGGTGCTTCACCGACAGATCGAACAGCACGATCATGCGCTGGCGCGCCATCACGTTGCCCTGGCGGTGCCCGTCCACCGGCCCGCCGAGCTGCTTGAGATAACCGTCCACCGCGTCGGTGATATCGATGGTGAGCGACGGGATGCCGAGCTTGTCGATCACGAGCTGGGCGTGCTCGAGGCTCTCGCGGCTCGACGTGCGGTGCGGCATCCGCACCCCGATCACGTTCTCCTTGCCGAGCGCCTCGGCGGCGAGGAACGCGGTGAGCGCGGAGTCGACACCGCCCGACACCCCCACCAGCCCCTGCTCGAACCCGCGCCGGCGGGTCACCTCGTCCTTGAGGAAGCTGACGAGCCACTTCCTCGTTAACTCGAGATCGAGGGCCAGGGGGTCTGCGGAGGCTGGCGTAGTTCCAGTGACCACGGGCGCGGCGTGCGGCGCGCGGCGTGGGGCGCTGACGGCCCCGTTCGTGGCCGGATCGAACTTCACTTTCTGCGCCTGCTTACCAGAGAGACTCTTGGTCAGGACTGGCAACGCGCTTTGCAGATCGGCTAGCAGCGGCGAGTCGTGTCGCGCGTTGGTGAGGGCGTCGAGATCGATGTCGGCGGTCACCAGCGCCTCCTCGAACAGCGGCCCGCGCACCAGCACCTTCCCCGCCGGGTCGATCACGGCCGACGCCCCGGGGAAGCCCTTGCCGCCCTCGAAGCCCACGAGATTGGCGAGCGCGACGAACACGCCGTGCTCTTCGGCCATGCCGCGTACGATCCGCTCCCAGCGCACGACCGAGTGCGGCAGCGGCTCGCACTCCTCCTCCGTGCGCCGCGGGCCGCGCGCCGGCGACGCGCTCGGCACGATCAGGAGCTGGGCGCCCTCCAGCGCCGCCACCGTCGCCGAGAGGGAGTGCCAGGCGTCCTCGCAGATGAGAATCGCGGCCCGCCCGCCCCAGCTCGTGTCGAACGCCCGCACGCCGTCCTGCCCCCGGTCCACGAACCGCTCCTCGTCGAAGATGCCGTAGGTCGGCAGGAACACCTTGCGATGCACGTGCCGGATCTCGGGCTTCTTCTTGCCCAGCGTGACGTACAGGCCCGCGTTGTAGATGTGGTTCTGGAAGCGCTCGTAGAACCCCGCCGCGACGTCGATCGGCGCGCCGCCGCCGTAGGCCGCCTGCAGGTCGCGGGCCAGGGTGCCGGCGGTGACCGCCAGCTCCCGGACGCCGCCTTCGACGAAGTAGCCGGAGGTCGCCGTTTCGGGGAAGATGATCAGCGCCGGCGGGGGATCGAGCTTTGCCGCCTGCGCCACGACCTCCCCCATGCGCGCGACGTTCTGCGCGTACTCTCCCTTCATGGGACGGAACTGCGAGAGCGCGAGGCGGATGGTGGCCATGCGACAAATGTACAGCCTGGGAAACAAATTGCGGATTGTGGATTGCGGATTGCGGATTGCGGATTCGCCAATTGCGGATTGCGGATTGCGGATTGCGGATTTGATCGAACGGTGTCGTGGCGTACGAACTCACCCTGCCAATCCGCAATCCGCAATCGCAAATCCGCAATGCGTTTAGCGCCGGATCCCCAGGCTGAATCCGTATACTCCCGCCAACACAGCTCCCGCGAGCGCCCCCAGTCCCGGCTGCGCCACCACCATCCCGGCGAACAGCGCCGCATAGACGCCGATAAACAGGCCCGGCACGAGCGGGTAGAGCGGCACGCGAAACGGCGCCGCCGGTGTGCGGGCGCGCAACGGAAACAGCGCCGCGACGGCGACGCCATCGATCAGGAGGATCAGCGCGATGGCGAGGGCCAGCAAGTGTTCGAAGGTGCCGGTCGCGGCGAGCAGCAGCGCGACGGTGCCGATCAGGCACATCGCCACCCACGGCGTGCCGCCGGCGTTGACGCGCGTGAGCGCGCGCGGGCCCAGGCCGTCGCGCCCGAGACCGAAGACCACGCGTGGCGTAACGAAGATGTTGCCGTTGAGCGAGGCGAGCACCACGAGCAGCGCCAGGATGGTGATGACCGCGCCGCCACGCGCGCCGAAAATCGCCGTCGCCACGTCGCCCGCCACGAGGTTGGACGCGGCCACGCGGTCGAACGGCAGCACGTGCAGGAACGCCGCGTTGAGGAGCAGGTACAGCGCGGTCGCGATCGCAATCCCGAGCAGGAACACGCGCGGCAGCGTGCGCTCGGGCGTCACGACTTCCTCCGCGATCTTGCCGGCCTCCTGATAGCCGTAGTAGGTCCAGATGACGGACTGGGACGCCACGGCCAGGGCACCGAACAGGGCGAAACCGCTGGGCGCCGTGGCCAGCGTTCCGCGCCAGCCCGCCCCCTCGCCCGCCGCCAACGGGACGACGATGACGCCGCCGAGCGCGAGGACCTTGGCGGCGGTGACGAGGTTCTGCACCCAGCGTCCCGAGGTCACGCCCAGAAGGTTGATACCCGTCACTAGCGCGACGATCGTAGCCGCCAGCCAACCCGTCCGCGCTTCGGGCAGTCCGAGCAATCGGGCGGCGAATTCCGCGAAGGCGACCGCTATCGCCGCGATTGCGGCGCAGTAGATCAGCGCCTCCACCCAGCCGACCACGAACGCGGCGCGCGGCCCGAACGCCTCGCGCGCGTAGACGTACTTGCCGCCGGCCCTGGGGTGGCGCGTGGCCAGCTCGGCAAACGAGAGGGCCCCGAGGAACGCGAGCACGCCGCCCAGCAGCCAGGCCACGAACGTCAGCCAGGGGCGGCCGAGCTGCTGGGCGACGAGGCCCGGGGTGCGGAAGATGCCGGAGCCCACCATGATCCCCACGACCATGGCGAGCCCGTCGAACAGCCGGAGCGAGCGTTGGAGTCCGGGCACTGGGGCTATGATACAGGCAGGCGCGGGTTCCCGGGCTGAAGCCCGGGCGCTCTTAGCGCGCGTATTCCTGACGCACACCGCCGAGCGCGCTCTCAGCGCGCGTAATGACGCTACACACCCCGATGAGGACCGTTCCTCGGATTAACGCGGGCGCCAGCGGCTGAACACGGCAATGCCGAGCGGGACTCGGGACGCGTACTCACCCTCGAGCGTCCGAGGGACGAGGCCGGCGGAGCCGCGCACGCCGATACCGAGCTCTCCCCATTCCTTGAAGTAGCCCAGCGCCAGCCCGCCGAGGTGGTAGAGCTCCTCCGGCGGAGCCCCCGAGACCACGAGCTCCTCGGCCGACTTCCGCACGTACTCGGCGCGGCCAAAGAAGTGATGGCCGTGGCCCAGAGCGAGGTCGGCCTCGGCCAGCAGGCTATGGCGCACCGTCTCGGCGCCCAAGGGGCGATTCGCACCCCAGATGAAGGCGGCATTGAGCGGCCCCTGGGCAGTCAGCAGCGCCGCCCCGTAGCGCTGCACCGTCTCGTCGGGGTGCAGCTGCTCCGGCGTTTCGAGGTACGCATACCACGTCGAGAGGCTCCACAGCGCGCCGGCATTCGCCGTGAGCCGCACGCTGTAGGAGTCCAAGCTGCGGAAATCGAAATCGGTGCGCTCCTCGTCGGGCTCGCGGCCGTTGAAGGTAGACGCCTCGAGTTTCACCTCGCGCGTGTACACCCCGGCCGTGACGACGCCGTAGCTGATGTGCGTCGCGTCCTGCCAGTGATGGCCGAGCGGCGCGTAGGGGTCGCTTTGGGCGGAGGGGCGATGGAGATAGGCGGCGGGCCCGACCGCGGGTTCGCCCACCGCGGCGGCGTACACCATCACCGCGACTTTACGCGACAGCGGCTGTTCCCAGAGGCCGGCGAGCTCGATCCAGAGGTCGTGCGGATGTTGGCGATCCACCAGCGGCGCGCCGCGGTACGACTCACCGGACTGGAGCAGCAGCGGGTAGCCCTCTGCGCCCACGGTCCAGGGATCGGCGCTCGCCATGAACCGGAGCGAGATGCGACCGGTCCCAATGGGCCGCATCGCCGATAGCATCCCCCAGTTCACGACGTGGAGCTCGTCATCGCCGCGCGGGCTGCCTTGATAGGTATAGCCGGGGGCCACGAACGCATGGAACATCAGCATCCACGCGCCGCGCTGCGCGTGCAGGGCATGCATCGCGGAGCCGTCAGGCAGCCAGGCCGTGCCGGAGCCAGCTCGCGTGTCGGGGATGCCGAGCGGCCCGCGCGACGGCGGCATGCGGGTCACGGTGTCGCCGGGAGCGCCATGGCCCTCGTGCTGGGCCGACAGGCTACGCGCGCCCGCCGCGAGTATTAAGGAGAGGACCACCGCCCGCCGAACGCTCATCGCTTCAGTGGGTACTCGGATGAGGCATAGCAGTTCCCCGATGAAAAACAGGAGTGTCGTCTCTATGACCCTGTTCGAGCAAGCCATGACACCCCAGGCCCGCAAGTTCGCGCTGGCCGCTCACGTCACGTCCTCCGTCGGCTGGCTCGGCGCCGTCGCCGGGTTCCTGGCGCTCGCGGTCGCGGGCCTCACCAGCAGGGATCCCGCGATCGTGCGCTCCGCCTACCTCGCGACGAGCGTACTCACCTGGTTGGTCATCGTTCCGCTGAGCTTCGCCTCGCTGGTCACCGGCGTTGTGCAGGGACTCGGCACGCCCTGGGGGATCATCCGGCACTATTGGGTGCTGGCGAAGCTCGTCCTCAACGTTCTCGCAACGATTCTCCTGCTCCTGCACACTCAGCCGATCGAGCAGGTAGCCAGCGCCGCGGCACAGGGTGCACTGGCGTGGGGCGATCTGCGGCCCGTGCGCGTCCAACTGGTCGCCGATGCCGGCGCGGCGCTGCTGGCTCTGCTCGCGGCCACGGCCCTCTCGGTGTACAAACCGCGGGGCCTCACGCCATACGGTCGACGGCAGCACCTGGACCAGGGGCTTCCACCGCAGCCGATCGCAGACGATGCCGCCCCGAGTCGTGTGCCACAATCCCGTGCGAGAAGACCGCGCTGGGTGTTTGTCTCAAGCGTCGTCGTCGTGCATGCGGCGTTGCTGTTCATCATCCTGCATCTCGCCGGGGGCGGGCTGGGGAGGCATTAGAGCTCCACGCGTTTCAACAGCTGCGCGTTGATGGCGACGATGACGGTGCTGGCCGACATCAGCACCGCGCCGAGCGCGGGCGTGAGCAGCACGCCCTGGGCCGCGAGCACGCCAGCGGCCAGCGGAATCGCGACGATGTTGTAGCCCGCGGCCCACCACAGGTTCTGGACCATCTTGCGATACGTCGCGCGGGACAGCGTCACGATGCGCGGAATGTCGCGCGGGTCGGAGCGTACCAGGACGATGTGCCCCGCTTCGACGGCCACGTCCGTTCCGGCACCGATGGCGATACCGATGTCGGCGGTCGCCAGGGCCGGCGCATCATTCACGCCGTCGCCGACCATGGCCACTTTCCGACCGCGCTTCTGGAGCTCCTCCACCTTGGACGCCTTGTCCTCGGGCAGTACCTCCGCAAACACCGTATCGATGCCGAGGTCTTTCGCGACCGCGTCGGCGACGGCGCGGGCATCGCCCGTGAGCATCGCGACCTCGATGCCGCGACGATGCAGCGCGTCGATGGCCTCGCGGCTTTCGGGCCGGATCGCATCGGCCACGGCGAACACGGCGCGCGCGGTGCCATCTTGCAGCAGGTAGATCGCGGATTGCGCGCGCTGCGCCGCGGTGCTGGCCGCCCGCTCCAGCGACGGCGACACCGTGGCGTGGTCGCTGCGCAGCAGCGAGGGTCCGCCCAGACGGTATGCGGCGCCATCCACGACCGCGGCCACGCCCTTTCCGGGGAGCGCGCGGAATCCGTCGGCAGCA
>JBOHSP010000121.1:0-2809 GCA_050733275.1 Gemmatimonadales bacterium | reverse complement strand
CGGCCGCGTCGTGCGGTGCACCAGCAGCCACTTGAGGACGCTGCCAAACGCGGGCGCGCCCTGCGCAACCCAGGGATTGCGAAAGCCGCCGCCGGGGCGGTGGTGCGCGGGAGTGGCACGCGGCGTCACGGCGGGGAATATAGCCGCCCGCCGCGCCACCGCGCCGTCGTTACGGGCGCCGCGGTCTGGCGCTGGGCTGTGACGTGTCCGCGGCGACCGTGATCAGCAGCGTGTCGCTCAGATCGCCGCTCGTCGCGACGACCCGACCCTGTCCCACCGCCAGCGACGTGACCGACGCAAACTGCCCGCCGCTGTGCTCGAGCTGGAGGGTCTCGGGGTCCAGATTGTTCCAGTCGACGACGGGATTCGGCACCCGCTGTTGCTGCGCGTCCACCACGACCGCTTCGAGCTCATTGGTGCGGTTCACGAGCATGGAGCTCGCCCCGGCGATGTAGACCGCACCCTCATAGGCGCCGAGGCTGAGCGAGTGCTGCGTTTCGACTCCGGCGGTCACGACGACGTTCGAATCGAGATCGGAGCCCAAGCCCGAGCCGGAGGGCGGCTCGACGGCCACGATGTAGGTGCCGGGCAGCAGATACGCGATCCGGTAATGGCCGGCCGTGTCACTCATCCCGGTGGACCGGATCTGCCAGGTGCCTTCGGACGCACCGTACGCGCTCACCGTCGCGTTCTCGACCGGCGTCGTCCCCGACAAGATATTCCCGGCGATCGAGCCCGTGGCGGCCCGATCGACGGCGCGAATCCACGGCAGGAACGTGAACGAGCCGTCGCCGAAGTCGTTGTAATGGAAGCTCCGCCCCACGTCGAAGTCGATCACGATGGCCGCCGTGTCCGCCTCAATCCCCGCCCCCGTGCCCGCCCCCGCCTCGGGCACGGCGAGCGCCTGTTCCACGAACGCGTGGATCGCCTGCTCGCCCCCGCCGCCCCAGTGCACGACCGCCAGCGATCCGTCCTTGTAGCGGATGTCCGACTGATCCACGTCCACGATCACGCGGACCGCGCGGTATTGCGCGGCGTCGAGCTCGCCTTCGCCCACCAGCGTGGTGGCCCCCTGCTGCAGCGCGATCAGGTCCACGCGGCGGCGCGGCTCGGCGATCGTCACCCACTGCTGCCCCCCCGGCGCGCTGGTGTCGGCGGCGGTGGACGCCGCCACGCTCACGATGTACATGTTCACGCTCTGGACCGTATCGAACGGGAACGGCGCATCCGTGACCAGGACCTTGGCAATGGGCTTACCATTACCAGTGTCGGGGCCACCTAGGTCGTCCTCATAGCATGCGAAGGCACCGGCGACGACGCCGAGCACGGCGAGCGACAGCGTCAGGAGGCGAGGACTGCGCGGCATGGATCACTCCTCATGAAGGGCAGGCATCTGAACTCATTCAGGATACCCGCTTTCGGCTGGCGCCGTCACACGCGGGCCGCGGGTGCAGCGCCGCGAGGGGTGACGGCAGGTCCCGTGACATGGGTATAGACAAGGTGGAGCCGAGCGACGCCGAGCTGGTGACCCGTGTGCGCGCGGGGGACACCGCCGCCTACGGGGCGCTCGTCGCGCGCTACCGCGATCGCCTGGGGCGCTACGCGGTGCGCATGCTCGGCAACCGTGAAGATGCGGAGGAGACATTGCAGGACGCATTCGTGCGCGGCTATCGCTCGCTCGCGCGCTGCGAGGATCCCGCGCGGTTCGGGGCGTGGTTGTACGGGATCTTGGTCAATCGCTGCCGCACCGTCGGCGCGCGCTCGGCCCGGCGGGGCCGGCTGTTCGTCAACGGCGATGCCGCGTTCGCGACTGCCGCGGCCGCGGCCGATGCGTTCTCCGCGGGCGCGAGTGCCGAGTGGGAGGAGGCCGTGCAGCGGGCGCTGGCCCGCCTGTCGCCCGCGTACCGCGAGGCCTTCCTGCTCAAGCATGTGGAGGATCTCGAGTACGAGGAAATGGCGCGCGTGACAGGCGTCGGCGTTTCGGCCCTGAAGATGCGGGTAAAGCGCGCGCGCGAGCAGCTTCAGGCGTTCCTCAGAGAGGCGGAACATGTTTGAGCAGGACGACATCGTCACGCGGGTCATCCGGCAACTGCGGCGCACGCCGCCCATCGATCCGGGGTTCGACGAACGGGTGATGGCGACGATCGCCGCGCTGCCCAAACCCACGGCGCGGCGGCGGATCTGGGGCTGGTGGGGCATCGGCCTCGCGACCGCCGCTGCGCTGGGCGCGCTGTTCGTACGCCCGTGGATGGCGGGGCCGGCCGATGCCGGCGCGCTCGAGTTCGTGCTCGTCGCGCCGCGTGCTACTTCGGTGGCGCTGGTCGGCGACTTCAACGACTGGGATCCCGCCCGCACGCCGATGCGCCCGTCGCGCAACGGCGCCGCGTGGGCGACGGAAGTGGCGCTCGCGCCCGGGCGCTACCGTTATGCGTTTCTCGTCAATGGCCGGGAGTGGCGCGCGGATCCGGCAGCCCCGCGCGTCGTCGACGACGAGTTCGGTACGCCGAGTTCGGTCGTGACCGTTGCGGGAGAAGGGAGAGGTTCATGATGCTGCGTACTACGATCGTCATCGCCGCGTTGCTGGCCGCCGGCGCCGGGACGGCCGGCGCCCAGGACCCGCGCCTCGCGCGGCTCGACAGCGACAGCCGTCCGGTGGTCGCCGCGATCATCGATTCGGCGCGCGCCGCCGGGCTCCCGGTGGAGCCGCTGGTGCAGCGCGCGCTCGAGGGCGTCGCGAAACGCGCCGCCGGCGCTCGCATCATCGCCGCGGTGCGGCGGCTCGCCGCCGACCTCGCCAGCGCGCAAGCGG
>JBOHSP010000120.1:0-29500 GCA_050733275.1 Gemmatimonadales bacterium | reverse complement strand
GCTTCCTGCTGCACCATAGCGGGGAGCGCGGAGGCCGCGGGGGGCGCGGGGGGCGCTACCTCGGGATCTTCCCGTTTCTGCGGCGGCTCGAGGAGAAGCGCTACAAACAGTACATCCGCGTGTTCCTGCGCCAGTACCAACTCGCGAAAACGTGCCCCACGTGCGGCGGCACGCGCTTCAAGCCGGAGGCGCGGTGCGTCCGCGTGGCGGGCAAGACGATCGCCGAGGCGTCGGCGCTGACCGCGCTCGATCTGGCGGCGTGGCTGCGGGACCTCGCGTTGCCGCCGTTCCAGCGCCTGGTGGCGGACCACATCCTGCGCGAGCTCACGGCGCGCGTGAGCTTCGTCAACGATGTGGGCCTCGGGTACCTCACGCTCGACCGGCAGACGCGGACGTTGTCGGGCGGCGAGGCGCAGCGCATCGCGCTCGCCAACGCGCTCGGCTCGCATCTCGTGGACACGCTCTACGTCCTGGATGAGCCGTCGATCGGCCTGCACCCGGCCGACGTCGACCGGCTGCTCGGCCTGCTGCGGCGGCTCGCCGACGCGGGCAACACCGTGGTCGTCGTGGAGCACGATCCGGCCGCGATGCGCGCGGCCGACTGGATGGTGGAGTTGGGACCGGCCAGCGGCGCCGCGGGCGGGCAGCTCGTCTACCAAGGGCCGGCGGACCGCGTCCGCGAAGCGGGCACGCTGACCGGCCAGTATCTCGCGGGCGACAAGCGCATCGGCGTGCCGTCGGCGCGGCGGCCGGCGGCGCGCTGGCTCGAGGCGCGCGGCGCGCGGCTCCACAACCTCCGCGGCGTGGACGTGCGCCTCCCCCTCGGCACCCTCACCGCCGTCACCGGCGTGTCGGGCTCGGGGAAGTCCACGCTGGTGCACGACGTGCTGTACCGCCAGCTCGAAGCCCGGCTGCAGGGACGGCACACGGCGAAACAGCACCTCGGCGAGCCGGTGGGGGAGATCAAGGAGCTGAGGGGGTGGGAGGCCCTGGAGGACGTGGTGTGCATCGACCAGTCCCCGATCGGCCGCACGCCCCGCTCGAATCCCATCACGTACGTGAAGGCGTTCGACGAGCTGCGCGCGCTGTATGCGGCCGAGCCGTTGGCGCGCGCGCGGCGCTACACGCCGAGCACGTTCTCGTTCAACGTGGCGGGCGGCCGCTGCGAGGCCTGCGAGGGCGCCGGCCACGTGCTGATCGAGATGGTGTTCCTCGCCAACGTGTTCGTGCCGTGCGAGGCGTGCGGCGGCAAGCGGTTCAAGCGCGACGTGCTGGAGGTGCAGATCCAGGGGCACAACATCGCGCGCGCGCTCGGGTGGACCGTGGACGAGGCGATCCAGCGTCTGCACCGCCACGCCCGGCTGGCGCGCTGCCTGTGGCACCTGCAGCAGGTGGGACTCGGCTATCTGCAGCTCGGCCAGCCCGCGACGACGCTGTCGGGCGGCGAAGCGCAGCGGCTCAAGATCGCCCGCGAGCTGGCACTCGCCAGCCACGGCCGGCGCCGGGGCGCCCAGGGGAAACGCAAGCTCTACATCCTCGACGAGCCCACGACCGGCCTCCATCTCGACGACGTGCGCGTGTTGTGCCGCGTCCTCGACCGGCTGGTGGACGCCGGCCATACCGTCGTCGTGATCGAGCACAATCTCGATGTCATCAAGCGGGCGGACTGGGTGATCGACCTGGGCCCCGGCGCCGGCGACGCTGGTGGTCGCATCGTGGCGGCGGGAACGCCCGAGGACATCGCGCGCGTCCCGGAGTCGCCAACCGGAAGCTTCCTGCGGGACCTGATCTGACCACGGCCGGACGGCCGGACGGCCAGACGGCCGGACGGCCAGCAGCCAACGGGCTGCTGTTCAGCGCCGCCGCCGTCTGGGGCGTGAGCTTCGTGGTGGTCAAGGACGCGCTCGCGTCCAGCTCTCCGCTGCTCTTCCTGTCGCTGCGCTTCGGGATAGCTGCCGTGGTGCTCGCGCCGTTCGTCCGGTTCGGCACCGCCGTGAACCGTGCCGAGCTGCGGGGCGGGCTGTTGCTCACGGCCCTGCTTGCCACGGGGTTCGCCACGCAGGCGATCGGGCTGCAATACACGACGCCGTCGCGTTCGGCGTTCATCGTGGGGCTGTCGTCGGTGCTGGCGCCGGTCGTGGCGCTCGTCGTGCTGCGACATCGCCTGCACTGGCTCGTCGCCATCGCCGTCGCGCTGGCGGGAGGGGGCATCTATTTCCTCACCGGTCCTGACTCGGGAGGACTGAACCGCGGCGACCTGTGGACGCTGATCACGGCGGTCGTGTTCGGCGGCCACATCGTGGCCGTCGCGGAGCTGTCCCGGCGCCACGACGCGCGGCGTCTGGTGTGGTGGCAAATCGTGGGAATGACGCTGGCCGGCGGGGTGGCGGCCGTGGCGCTCGAGCCGCTGCGGTTCGTCTGGTCGGCGCGGTTGGGCGCGGCGCTGCTGTTCACCGGCGTGTTCGCGACGGCGGCGGCGCTGCTGTGGCAGATGCGGGCCCAGCGGCACATGAGCTCGGCGCGCGCCGCGCTCATCCTCTGCTTCGAGCCGGTGTTCGCCGCGTTGGCCTCCTGGATATGGCTGGCGGAAGCGCTGTCGGCGACCCAGGTCACCGGGGCGACCCTCATCCTCGTCGGCATGGTGCTAGCGGTCGTCGGGGAGGCGCGCGCCCAATCCCGCCTGACCGGTTGAATGCCGCGCCCGGGGCAGCGATATTTCGCGCACTTTCCCGAGTAGCTCAGTTGGTAGAGCAGCCGGCTGTTAACCGGCGGGTCGCAGGTTCGAGTCCTGCCTCGGGAGCTTCCGTAACGCCATTGCCATTCCTGCCTTGCGGCCACACGTCCGTGGCAGGGGTGCCAGTCCCGCTCATGATGGCCGTTTCCCTTCCCCGAAGAGGCCCTCGCGGCACAGCACATCCGCGGCGCGGATGAACTTCCGCGCGTGCTCGAGTCGCAGGGGGAGGGCGGTGATTGGGAGCACGCGCTCCAGCATCGCAATCAACCGCGTGGTCGTCCGCTGCCCTTCGCTCTTGTCGAGCAGCCACCACAAGATGACCGCGAGGTGGACGATATAGAGCAGCCGTCCAAGTGCTGCGGTATCGTCTGGCTCTGGCGCGTCGGAGGCGCCCTGCACGGCTTCGTGGAAGACCGTTTGCACACGCCTCCGAGAGAACGCCGTCGCCGGGGCAAACAGCCCTTCACTGCCGTCCCCGACCAGGACCGGGGTAAGCGCGGCGAGTGTTTCCCGCTGCGTTGCGAGGACGCCGAGGCTGGTCTTCAGCGCAAAGAGAAACCGCGCGCGCCACGGCCCGCCCTTCATCCTGGATGCCCTGGCCGCATAGTCGGCGGAGAGCTCGTCGTAGAGGGCGAGGACCACGGCGCGCTTGCTCGGGAAATAGCGGTACAGGAGCCCCGCGCTGACCCCGGCCTTCTTCGCGATGTCCCGGAGGGTCGTGGCCTCATACCCGCGAGACGCGATCAGCTTGATCGCCGTCCGGTAGAGGTGCTGGCGGGTTTCCCTGCCCTGCACCGTGGTTCCGCGCGGGCGCCCTCGGCGCCGGCGCTTCGCCTGGCGCTTGCTATTTTTAATGAACATGTTTACTTAAAATCTAGCGTCGCGTGGCAGGGGAGGCAAGGTCCATGAAGGTCGTGATGCCGGGCGGGAGCGGACACGTCGGCGGAATCCTGGCCCGGGCCCTGCGGAGCCGGGGCGCTGACGTCGTCGTCCTCAGCCGGGGCGCCAGCGGCGGTGCGCGAGTGGTGGAATGGGACGGCCGCACGCTGGGGCCATGGGCCGAACAGCTCGACGGCGCCGACGTGGTGATCAATCTTGCCGGCCGCAGCGTGAACTGTCGTTACACGGACGCCAACCTGCACGCGATGATGGCCTCGCGGGTGGATTCCACACGTGCAGTCGGGCAGGCAATCGAGCAGGCCACGCGACCACCTCGGGTCTGGCTCCAGATGAGTACGGCAACCATCTACGCGCACCGCTTCGATGCGCCGAACGACGAGGCAACCGGGAGCATCGGCGGCACCGAGCCGGATGCTCCGAGCTACTGGAAGTTCAGCATCGCTATCGCCACGGCGTGGGAGCGGACGCAGCAGGAGGCGAACACGCCGCACACCCGGAAGGTGGCCCTGCGCAGCGCGATCGTGATGAGCCCCGAGCGCGGGGGCATCTTCGACCTCTTCCTCGGCTTGACCCGCGCGGGTCTCGGGGGACCGATCGCGGGCGGGCGCCAGTTCGTGTCCTGGATCCACGATCGCGACTTCGCTCGTGCGGTTGAGTTCCTGATCGCGCGCGATGATATCGATGGTCCGGTGAATGTCTCGGCGCCGCACCCGCTCCCGCAGCGTGACTTTATGGCCGCGCTGCGCACGGCCTGGGGCATAGGCGTTGGACTTCCGGCGACGAAGTGGATGGTGGAGATCGGTGCCTTCTTCTTGCGAACCGACACCGAGCTCGCGCTCAAGAGCCGGCGCGTTGTTCCGGGTCGCCTGCTCGACGCCGGATTCGCCTTCGAGTTCGCCGAGTGGCCGGCCGCCGCGCGAGATCTTACCCAACGCTGGCGCGCGGGAGCGCGCGCGGGGGCGAACGGCGCATGGTAGGTCCGGGCCGACCGGGAGCTTCCCTCACGCCGCGCCCGCATCCAGCACCTCGCGCACGCGCTGCGCGAGCTGGCGCGTCGTGAACGGCTTGGCCAGGAACGCCGTCGACGCCGCAACGAGGTCGTGCTGGAATACCGCCTCCTGCGAGTACCCCGACATGAGCAGCACCTTGGTCTCCGGGCGGTGCTCGCGCAGGCGCCGCAACAAGTCGGGGACCCGCACGCCCGACAGCACGCCATCCGACAGGAGCAGATGGATCGAGCCGTCGTGCGAGGTGGCCAGCGCCATTGCGCCCGCCCCATCGGCGGCCGCCAGCACCGTGTAGCCCAACCGTTGCAGCGCGTTGACGACCAGCGCGCGAATCGGCGCTTCGTCCTCCACGACGAGAATCGTTTCCGTGCCCCGGCCCTGCGCGGCTTCGGGAACCGGCGCCGGCGCTGGCACCGCGACGTGGGACAGCGGGAAGTAGCACTTGAACGTCGTCCCGATCCCGAGCTCGCTGTACACCTGGATATAGCCGCGGCTCTGCTTCACGATGCCGTACACCGTCGACAGGCCGAGCCCCGTGCCCTTGCCTCGCTCCTTCGTCGTGAAGAACGGCTCGAACACGCGGCCGAGCGTCTCCTGGCTCATGCCCGTGCCCGTGTCGCTCACCGCGAGCATCACGTAGTCGCCGGGTGGCATGTCGTGTTGCCCGATCGCGAGCGGCTCGTCGACCTGCACGTTGCGCGTTTCGATCGTGAGCGTCCCGCCGTCGGGCATCGCATCCCGGCTGTTCACGGCGAGGTTCAGGACCACCTGTTCGAGCTGGCTGCGATCGGCCATGATCGTCGCCAGGTCGGCATCGCTCGCGGTGACCAGCGTGATGGTCGGCCCCAGGAGGCGCCGCAGCATCTTCTCCATATCCTGCACGCGCTGGTCGAGCCGCACGCTGGTCGGCTCGAACGGCTGGCGGCGACTGAAGACCAGGAGCTGCCGGGTCAGGGCCGTGGCTCGGTCACACGCCTTGGTGATCTCCTTCAGATCCTCAAGGCGGGGGTCATCCGGCGTCATCTCGTCTCGCATCAAGTCCGCGTACCCGATGATCGCGGTGAGGAGATTGTTGAAGTCGTGCGCCACCCCGCCCGCGAGACTTCCCAGCGCGTCGAGTTTCTGGGCCTGCCACAGCTGCTGCTCGAGTGATTTGCGCTCGCTCACGTCGATGACCGTATTCTCGATCCGCGCCTCGCCACCCTCCGCGTGGTACAGCGTGAGATTCGAGATCACCCAGACCGGCTTGCCGTCCTTGCGGCGCATTTGCAGCTCGAAATTGCGGAGCTGGCCGGTCGGTTGCAGGGCCGCCAGCACGCGCTCGCGATCGCTCGGATCCCAGTAGAGCGCCCGGGCCTGGCCGCCGGTCAACTCCGTCGCGGAGTCGTATCCGAACGCGCGAGCAAACGCCTCGTTGCACAGGAGAATGCGCCCATCGGTCAGTCGCGTGGTCGCGACGCCCGCCAGTGTCTGTTCGAACATCTCACGGTAGCGCTGCTCCGCGCGGTGGCGCTCGGCATAGGCGCGATCGAGCTCCCCGGCGATCCGGTTGGAGATTCGCGAGACGATGAACGTCACCAGCCCGACGCTCGCCAGCGCGAACCACGCCGCAATAAGCACGCGGTCGGGACCGAGCAGATCCGCGAAGCGCGCGTCGAGGAAGCCGACGAATACGATGAGCCCGATGGTCGCCGGAAGAAATGCACGCAGCAGTCGCGCCCGCGGTGATTCCCCCAGCAGTGGCTCCACCGGCCAGACCCGAGGTCCCGCCTGCAGCACGGTGGCGATCCCCAGCACCAGCAGGCTGAGCCCCGTAGGGAGTGCGACGGGAATCGTGGCGCTGCCATACAGCAGCGGCGTGCCGTACGCGTACCCCAGCGCGACCGTCGCGCCGACGATCGCCGCCAGCGTGGCCAGCACCCCAGCGTAGCGCAGCCGCGCCCCGCTCGCGGCGATCGCCAGCGCGAGCGGCACCAGCGCGGCCGCCGTCACCGGCGACATCACGCCAAGGACGACCGGACCGAACGCCCCCGTGGCGCCGCCCAGCCATCGGTCCAGCCCCGCGGGAACGGCGAGGTTCAGCACGGCGGTCGTCGCCACGGTCCAGGGAATCAACGTGGCGAGGTAGCGCAGCGGAGCCGCACGGGGGCGCGAGAGCTGGATGAGCAGCGCGAGGCTGAGGACGAGAAACGCGAGCGCCGTCGAGGGCGCCATGGGAATGAACGTGGGAGACGGTCGCACGAACGGGTCCCACCCCACCCACCACCCGGTCAGCACGACGATTCCATGAATGGCGACCAAGGAGGTCGCCACCGCCGCCGCGCGCCGACGCTGCGTGTCCCGCGATCCTGTCATGGCCTCACCATAAAGAGCCGCTCGGCAGGGGCAAGGTCATCGATCACCTTGGAGGGGGCCTCCACCCTCGTTCCCGCTCGCCGCTCCTCCCAACGGGCTAACCCCTCCCGGCGCTGCCATAACCACCGCCCCGCCATACACTTCCCAGCGTTCACCCACCCCGCACTCGGACCGCGCGACCGTCAAGGAGGCCGTATGGAGGCGCTGCACAAGCTGCTCACCAATGAACTGCAAGATCTCTACGACGCCGAACACCAAATCCTCAAAGCGCTGCCGAAGATGATCGACGAATGCTCCTCGCCCGAGCTGCGGCGGGCGTTGCAGCAACACCTAACCGTCACCGAAAAGCAGGTGAGCCGGCTCGACCAGGTGTTCCGCGACGTGGGTGGCGAGCGGGCGCGCACGAGATGCAAAGGCATGGCCGGCATCATCGCCGAAGGCGAGGACCTGCTCAAGGAAGACCTGGAAGAGTCCACGAAGGACGCCGGCATCATCGGCGCCGCGCAGAAAGTCGAGCACTATGAGATCGCGACCTACGGCACGGCGCGCACGCTCGCTGAGTTTTTGGGCAACAGCCGCGCGGCCCAGCTCCTCAAGCAGACCCTCGAGGAGGAAAAGGAAGCCGACAAGATACTGACGCAGCTCGCGGAAGCATCGGTCAACGTCGGGGCCGCCGAGGAGGAGAAGGAGGGGGAGGTCGAGCGGGGCGCGGACAATGGCGGCCGTAGCCGCAGCCGGAGCCGGACGCAGACCACGTCCAAGTCGAGAAACCGGCCGCGGCGACGCACGCGCCCCAGAGCGACGCGCTGAGGAACTAGCGCCCGATCGGCCGGAGATTGATTGCGGCCGGTGGGGCGCCGTGGTTCCTTGCAGGCCGCAAAGGAGGAAGCATGGCAACTCACGTGATGGAAGGGCAGGTCGCGCGGCGCGACGTGTATTACCCCGCGGCGATGGCGGGCATCGATTGGCGCGCGGTGTTCGCCGGCGCGCTGGCCGGCTTCGCGGTGACCCTGATACTGACCACCTTGGGCGCGGCGATCGGCATCACCGCGGCGGACGCCGCGGATCGCGGCAACGCCGCCACCATCGGCACCGGCGCCGGCATCTGGTGGCTGATCACGGCCCTCGTCGCGGGCATCATCGGCGGTTCGGTCGTCGCCCGCACTGCGTATCGCGGCCCCGCCTACAGCCCCGTGCTGTACGGCACCCTCGTCTGGGTCGTCGGAGCGATCATCCTGCTGCTGTTGCTCGCCATCGGGGTGGGCAACGTGATGGGTGGGTTGGGGGCCGGGATGAGCGTGGCCGCCCAACGCGGCAGCGCCGGGATGACGCCGGCGGACTCGGTGCGCGCCACGCAGCAGGCGGCCGAGGTGGGCGCCGGCGCCGCCTGGGGTCTGTTCATTTCGCAGATCGTGGCGGTCGGCGCCAGCATCTTCGGCGCCGCCAGACGACGCCCGGCCGAACAGCGGCGGGTCGAGGCGTAGCTCCGGCGTCGCGGCTCCGGCTCGGTTTTCGCCGGAGCTGAGAGCGTACACCCTTCGCGGAGCACGCTCTCGTGAACACCCGGTCAGCGTCGGGCAACCCGCGCGCCTGGGGCAGTCTCGCGCTCGGTCTCGCGGCTGCACTCTGGGGCGGGGCGTGCGTCAACGACGCGACGCCTCCCCCGCCCCCCCCGCCTCCCCCACCCCAACCGCTGCCGACGTTCACCATCGGGCTCAGCCCGGCAGCCGTCGCGTTCGACGACACGGCGGGCACCGCCGCTGGGCCGGCGTACACCGTCGCCGTCACGAACACCGGCACGGGGACGGTGACTGGCCTCGCGGTCGGCCCGATCGCCTACTCCGCCGGCGCTGCGGACTGGTTGACCGCGACGCTCAGCGGGACGCAGGCACCGGCCACGTTGACGCTTGGGGCGGCGACCGACAGCCTCGCACCCGGTTCGTACACGGCGACCGTGCCGGTCGCCTCGACTGTCGCGACGAACAGCCCGCAGCAGCTGTCCGTGACGCTCACGCTGGCCGCGCCCCCACCGCCCCCGCCGCCCCCGCCGCCGCCGTCCGTGAGCGGAACGGTCATCGTGGCCGCCGGCAACCTGGGGCGCTGCACCGGCGACTTGCAGCGCGCCGCGGCGGCGGTCGTAGCGGCCGCGCAGCCCGACTACGTCTTCGTGCTCGGCGACAACGTGGAGCCGGATTCGGGCACCCGCATCGCCACGCTCGAGAACTTCCAGACCTGCTACGATCCGCTCTGGGGCCAGTTCCGGAGCATCACCTACGCGGCCGTCGGCAATGTCGAGCAGGACACCGTGACCGGCAGCCCGGAGCGCGGCTTCGCCCGCGGCGCGGACGCCTATTTCGGGCCGGAACGCGTGGGACCGCCGGGCCGGAACTACTACAGCTTCGACCTCGGCGGTTGGCACGTGGTCGTGTTGAACGTGATCATGGGCGGCCCGAAGGCGCCGGTCACCTACAACAACGCGAGCGAGCAGATCGCCTGGCTCGGGATGACCTGGATGCCCACGACGATGTCCAATGCACGCTGGCGGTCTGGCACGACCCGATGTGGATCGGGTCGACCGCCACCTCGAGCGATTCGACGTTCCTCGTCCAGGAGATCCGTGGCGTGTGGATGGCGCTGTACGAGTACGGCGCCGACGTCGTGATCAACGGCGGCGCCCACATCTACGAGCGCTTTGCACCGATGCGCTACGAGGGTAGCTACGAGTACCCCGACCCGCTCGGCCTGCAGTACCGCGCCGACTCGGCACACGGCATCCGCCAGTTCACGAGCGGGCTCGGCGGCGATGGGCCGACGACGACACCGGCGATGAAGGTGGTGCATCCGCTCAGCGAGTATCGCAGCGGCGGGAACGGATTTCTCCAACTCACGCTGGGGGACGGCGAATATGGCTGGGAGTTCCTCAACACCCGCTGGTCCCGCATCGACGACCGCGGCCGCGGGGTGTGCCACTGACGCGGCGCGTCAGCTCCGCCGCGGCTCGGGATTCGGCTGCTTCGCCGCGTCCAGCACCTCGCGCACCCGCCCCAACAGGGTCGCGCCGTTCCACGGCTTGGCAATGAACGGCAACGTGGGGTCGAGGGGCTGCTCGCCGCGGGCGCTGGCGTAGCCGGACGTGAACAGGAACGGCGTGCTGCGGCCCTCGCGGCGATCGACCTGATAGAGGCCCTGCCCGCCGAGGCGGGCCATCACGACGTCGGTGAACACGAGATGGATCGGCTCGGGATGCTGCCGCAGGAGCTCCAGCGCTTCGATGCCGTCCCCCGCGGTCAGCACGCGATAGCCGGCCCGTTCCAGCGTGTAGACGGTGGCGCGGCGCAGCTGCGCCTGGTCCTCGACGACGAGGATCGTCTCGATCCCGGTGCTGCCCTCGGGCACGGCGGCGTGGGTACCGGAGCCGCGGCGCTCTCTGACCATCT
This sequence comes from Gemmatimonadales bacterium, assembly GCA_050733275.1. Lineage (GTDB taxonomy): Bacteria > Gemmatimonadota > Gemmatimonadetes > Gemmatimonadales > GWC2-71-9 > 20CM-2-65-7. The sequence goes on along the minus strand of JBOHSP010000120.1, from coordinate 19,067 downwards.
CGGCGACCGGGAAGTACACGCGCAGGCGGGTGCCGGCGCTGGGCGCGCTGTCGATGTTGATGAATCCCCCGTGCTGCTTCACCAGGCCGTACACCGTGGCGAGGCCGAGCCCCGTGCCCTTCCCCACGGCTTTGGTTGTGAAGAACGGCTCGAAGGCGCGCTGCCGCGTCGCCTCGTCCATACCCGTGCCGGTGTCGTCCACGGCGAGGCACACGTACTCGTGCGCCGCCCCGGGGCCGAGCACCTGCCGTTGCTCGTCGCTGATCCAGGTGCAGCTCGTCTCGAGGCGCAGCACGCCGCCGTCGGGCATGGCGTCGCGCGCGTTGTTCACGAGGTTGAGCAGGATCTGCTCGACGGCGTGGGCGTCGACCGAGGTCTCCGGCAGGTCGTCGTCGGCGAGCACCAGCAGCTCGATGTTTGCCGGCAACACGCGGCGCAGGACGCTCGACAGCTCGGTCACGACCTGGCCGAGGTGCACGGACTCGAGCGTGAGGCTGGAGCGCCGCGCGAACCCGAGCAGCTGGTTCACCATCAACCGGCCGCTCACCGCGGCGGAGATGATGTCGCGCAGGCTCGCGACATCGGGGGATTTCTCCAGCAGCTCGGCATTGGCCAGGATGATCGTGAGCAGGTTGTTGAAGTCGTGCGCGATGCCGCCGGTGAGCTGGCCGATGGCTTCCATCTTTTGCGACTGGCGCAGCTGTTCCTCCAGCCCGCGCCGCTGCGTCACGTCTTCGGCGAACACTTCGTGGCACTCGATGCGGCCGTCCTCGTGGCGCACCGTCCGGCCGTACAGTCGCACGGTGATGCGGCGGCCATCCTGGCAGTGCCACACCGCTTGCGTCTCGGCCGCGCCGCGCGCCTCGTCGAGCTGCCGCACATAGCGTGGCCGCGCCTCGGGATCCTCGTAGATGTCGCGGTCGAGCTGCGCCGCCAGCAGCTCGGCCTCCGAGCCGTAACCCAGTATCTCGACGAGCGCCGGATTGACGGTGAGGAACGCGCCTTCGGGCGTCGCCTTGTAGATGCCGAAGGGCGCGTGTTGCACCAGCGTCCGCGCCGCCTCGTCGGCGCGGCGCAGCGCCTCCTCGGCGCGCCGCCGCTCCGTGATGTCGGTCGCGACGCCGACCACGCCCGTCAGCTTGCCGCTGCGGTCGCGGGTCGGCGAGTATTGCGCTTCGAATTCGAGGCCGAAGATCTCCACCCGTGAGGTGAACGACTCGCCCGCGAGCGCGCGGCGCACGTCCGCCACCGCCTGCGGCACGTCGCCCAGCAGCTCGAAGAACGAGCGGCCCACCAGGCTGCGGGGGCGCACGCCGAGCGTATGGAGGGCCTTGCCTTCGACGAGCGTGAACCTGCCGGCCGGATCGAGCGCGAACAGGATGACGGGCGCGCCCGCCACGACCGTGCGCAGTCGCTGTTTGCTGGTGCGCAGCAGCTCCTCCTGCTGCACGCGGTCCGTCACGTCACGCGAGTTCACCACCACGCTATAGGCGTTCGGTCCGTCCACGCGCGCCTGCCCGATGGACTCGAGCACGCGCCACGAGCCGTCGACGTGCTTGAAGCGGAACTGCGCGGTCTGCGGTGTCCCCGGCCGCTCGATCGCATTGGCGAGCGCGTTCATCACGGGCTCGAGGTCGTCGGGATGTATGAACTCGAAGGCGTTGCGCTCCAGCAGGTCGCTGGTCTTGTAGCCCAGCAGCCGCTCCACCGACTGGCTGGTGTAACGGATGATCCCGTTGTCTCCCAGAATGGTGACGATGTCCGACGCGTTTTCCGTCAGCGAGCGGTAGTGCTCCTCGCTCCTGCGCAGCGCCTCTTCGACCCGCCCGCGCTCGAGCGCCGTGGCGAGGACGTGGGCGAGCGCCTGCAGGAACAGCACGTCGGGGCCGCTGAAGTCCCGGCGCTCCACACTGTACGCGCCCAGCACGCCCGCCGGGCGGTCGCGCCCCTGCACCACCAGGCAGAGACCGCTGACGATGCCGTGATCGAGGAGGTGCCGGGGCGCGGTGAAGCGCGTCTCCACCGCGAGATCGTCCATCACGACGGGGCCCGGCGCGGTGAGCACGTACGCCATGAGTCGGCTCGCCGGCTCGGCGGGCACCAGGGTGCGGGCCACGACGCCGTCCGCCCACCCTTCCCCCGCGCGCAGCAGGAAGCTGCGGTGCTCAGGCTTGAATTCGAGGTACTCGCTGAACTCGACTTCCAAGCCTCGCGCCACCAGGCCCACCGCCGTTTGCAGCAGGTCGGGGAGTGGCGCGCCCGCGAGCGCGTGCTGGCCCAGGCGCGCCACCGCCTCCTGCTGGCGCGCCGCCGCCCGCAGCTGCTGCTCGGCGCGCTGCGAGTCATCCAGGCTGAGCCACTGGAAGCGCTTTGGCCGCAACGCCTTCTCCTTCCGTCGGTGGAGCCGCCCCGTGCCCCGTCCCCTGTCCCCTGTCCCTGTCTGCGGACGGGGTCCCAACTTAGATCCCGGCGACCCGCACCCCAGTGACCGCTGTCACCCTCAGCGGACGGTGCCTAAAGATGCGGGGACCCATAGATTCGGTCACATGGCGGCGCGGCGAGCGAAGCAGCAGGGCCCAGGCAAGCCGGCGGCGAAGAAATCCCGAACCCCGTCCGGGAGCGACGCTCTTACCGTCTCGCTGCTCAGCTCCACGCTCGAATCCACGGCCGACGGCGTCCTGGTCGTGGACATGGGCGGCCAGGTGATCCTGCGCAACCGCCGCTTCGCCGAGCTGTGGCGTCTCCCCGAGGAGCTGCTGGCGACCCATGACGACGATCGGCTGATCGCCCACGTGCTCGACCAGTTGGTCAACCCGCACCAGTTCCAGGAGAAGATTCGCGAGCTGTACGCCCGGCCCGAGGCCGAGAGCTCCGACCTTGTCGTGTTCAAGGACGGGCGGATCTTCGAACGCTACTCGATCCCGCAGCGCCAGGAGGGACGGATCGTGGGCCGGGTGTGGAGCTTTCGGGATGTCACCGCCCGGCGCCGCGCCGAATGTGTGCAGGAGGCGGTGTACCGCATGTCGCACGTGGCGCACACCGCGCCGAACCTCCAGGAGTTGCTCCGCGAACTGCACGAGATCGTGAACGAGCTGGTGCCCGCGCAGAACTTCTACGTGGCGCTCTACGACGACGAGCGCGAGCTGCTGCACTTCCCCTACTTCGTGGACGAGTACGACACGCCGCGTGACGTTCCGCCACGGCGCCCGGCCAAAGGGCTCACCGAGTACGTGCTGCGGACGGGCGCGCCGCTGCTCGCCACGCCGGAAGTCCACGGGGCGCTCATCACGCGGGGCGAGGCGGAGCTGATCGGCGCGCCGTCGATCGATTGGCTGGGTGTGCCGCTCAAGGTGAAGGACCGCACGATCGGGGTCGTCGTGACGCAGACGTACTCCGAAGGCGTGCGCTATGGGGAGGCCGAGCTCGATATCCTCACGTTCGTGTCGTCCCAGATGGCGATGGCGATCGAGCGCAAACGCGCCGAGGACGCGCTGCGAGAGCAGCGCGAGCTGCTGGAGCAGGCGGTGGAGAGCATGCGGCGGGGGGAGGAGCGTTACCGCACGTTCATCGCCCAGAGCTCGGAGGGCGTGTCGCGGCTCGAGATCGACCCGCCCGTGCCGGTCGATCTGCCGGTGGACGAGCAGGTGGACCGCATCTACGCCGGCGCCCGGATCGCCGAATGCAACGACGCGATGGCGCGCATGTACGGGCTGCAAGAGGCCGGCGAGCTCATCGGCACGCGGCTCGTGGAGCTGCACGAGGGGGGCACGCCCGCCAATCGCGAGCAGATCCGCGACTTCGTGCGCGCCGGCTACCGGCTCGCCGACTCGGAGACCCACGAGCGCGGGCGCGACGGCCGCGTCCGCGTCTTCCTCAACAACGTCGTGGGCTTCATCGAGAACCGGCACCTGGTGCGGGTGTGGGGGACGCAGCGCGACGTGTCCGAGCAGCGCCACCTCGAAGAGCAGTTCCGCCAGTCCCAGAAGATGGAAGCCGTCGGGCAGCTGGCCGGGGGGATCGCGCACGACTTCAACAATCTCCTGACGGCCATTCTGGGGAACACCCAGCTCCTGCTCCGGGAATTGCCGCCGGGAGACGCGAAACGCGGCGACGTGGAGGAGATCCGGCGGGCCTCCGAGCGCGCGGCCGCGCTCACTCGCCAGCTCCTCGCCTACAGCCGCCGGCAGATGCTGCGGCCCGAGGTGCTGGATCTCAACGGCGTGGTCGCCGACATGGACCGGATGCTGCGGCGACTCATCGGCGAGCACATCACTCTGCGCACGGTCCTCGCGCCCGACCTCGGGCGCGTCCGCGCCGACCCCAGCCAGCTCGAGCAGGTGATCGTGAATCTCGCCGTCAACGCGCGCGACGCGATGGCGGGCGGTGGCATGCTCACGATCGAGACGGCGAGCGTCGATCTCGACGCGACGTGGGCGGCCGAGCACCTCGGCGCGCCGCCGGACGGCGGCCCGTACGTCATGGTCGCCGTGAGCGACACCGGGACCGGCATGACGGCGGCCGTGCGCGCGCACCTGTTCGAGCCCTTCTTCACCACCAAGGAAGTCGGCAAGGGAACGGGGCTGGGCCTCGCGACGGTCTACGGGATCGTCAAGCAGAGCGGCGGCTACATCTCGGTGTACAGCGAGCCGGGCCAGGGCACGACCTTCAAGATCTACCTCCCGCGGCTGCCGGCGTCGGCCCCGCAGCCGCCGGGGACGCCGGCGACCCGGGCGGAGGGGCGCGGCTCCGAGACCGTGCTGATCGTCGAAGACGAGGCGGCCGTGCTGCACCTGAGCCGGCGCGCGCTCGAAGCGCAGGGGTACGTGGTGCTCGCCGCGGGCGACCCGCGCGACGCGCTGCGCATCGTGGAGCGCCACGGCGGCCCCATCGACCTCCTGCTCACCGACGTCGTCATGCCCGGTCTCTCCGGCCGCGAGCTCGCCGAGCAGCTGACGGCGCGGCGGCCGGGCGTGCGCGTGCTGTACATGTCGGGCTATCCGGGTGATGCGGTGGTCCAGGGCGGCGCGCTCCCGGGCGGCAGCGCGTTCCTGCAAAAGCCGTTTTCCCCCGACGGACTCGCGCGCAAGGTGCGGGACGTGCTGGACGCGCGCGCGGCGACGGCGTAGCGTAGCGCCATGACCGAAGTCGCGTTGGGCGCCGTGGGATTGGATGCGGAGCAATTCACCCACCTCGTCGACCACCTCCCCCTGATCGTCTGGTCCACCGATACCGGCTGCCGGTTGGTCTCGGTCCACGGCGGCGGGCTGCGGGCGTTTGGCGTCGTGCCCGGCCCTGCCGATCGCCGGCCCATCACCGCGGGGTATGACGATCCGCGGGAAGCCGCGGCGGTCCTGGCCGCGCATCGCGCCGCGTTGCGCGGCGAGTCGGTGAGCTACGAAACCACGTATCGCGGCCGGGTGTTCAGCGCCCAGGTCGAGGCGCTGCGCGGCGGGAACGGCGTGCCCGCGGGCGTGGTCGGGTTCGCCATCGACATCACGGCGCAGCGCCGGGTCGAGACCGCGTTGCGCGACAGCGAGACGCGGCTGCGGGCGATCATCGAGGCCGAGCCCGAGTGCGTAAAGCTCATAGACCGGAACGGCTGCCTGATCGAGATGAACCCCGCGGGGCTCGCGATGCTCGAGGCGGACAGCCTCGAGCAGCTGCGCGGCCGGCCGATCGCCGAGGTCGTCGCGCCGGCGCACCGCGCGGCGTTCGGCGGGCTGCACCGGCGCGTGTTCACCGGCGAGCCGGGGACGCTGGAGTTCGAGGTGGTCGGCCTGAAGGGGACGCGCCGCTGGCTCTCGACGCACGCCGTGCCGCTCCGCGACGCGGCGGGCACCATCTACGCCGTGCTCACCATCACCCGCGACGCCACGGCGGCGAAGCGCGCGGATGAGCAGTTGCGCGCGTCCCGCGCGGCGCTGCGCCGCCTCGCCACGCGCCAGCAGGACATCCGCGAGGACGAACGCACCCGGATCGCACGCGAGATTCACGACAGCCTCGGCCAGGCGCTGACGGCCCTCAAGCTCGAACTCTCGGCCGCGCAGGTCGCCGCCACCGCCGGCCGGCGCGGCATCGCGAACCGCCTCGCCGAGACCGCGCGCCTCGTGGACGAGCTCATCAAGGGGGTGCGGCGCATCGCGACCGAGCTGCGCCCCCCCGTGCTCGACGAGCTCGGCCTCCCCGCCGCGGTGGAATGGCTGGCGCGGGACTTCATGCGCCGGACGGGGATCGCCTGCCACGTCCAGATCCATTCCGGCGATGCCCTCGGGCGGCGCGAGCTCGCCACCGTGCTGTTTCGCATCACGCAGGAAGCGCTCACCAACGTCTCGCGGCACGCGGCCGCCAGCCACGTGGCGATCGACCTCGGCGTGCGCAGCGACGTGGTGGTGCTCGAGATCACGGACGACGGCCGCGGCATCACCGAACCCGACGCGACCGGACCGCAGTCGCTCGGCATCCTCGGCATGCGCGAACGCGCGGCGGCGGTGGGTGGCGTGCTCGAAGTCGGACCCGGCACGGGCGGCGGCACCCGCGTCGCCGCCTGGTTCCCTGCCCCCCCTGCCCTCCCTGCCCCCCCTGCCCACCCGGACCGGACCCACCGATGATCCACATCCTCGTCGTGGACGATCACGTCCTCGTCCGCCAAGGCCTCGTGCGGATTCTCCAAGCGTTCCCGGGCGGGGCGCGGTTTGGCGAGGCCGGCACGGCCGCCGAAGCCCTCGCCCTCGTGGCCCGCGAGCCCTGGGACGTCGTCCTCCTGGACCTGGCGCTCCCGGATCGTCACGGCATCGAGGTGCTGCGTGCGCTGCGCGAGCAGTACCCGCAGATCCCCGTGCTCATCCTCACGATGTTCCCCGAAGACCAGCTGGCGTTGCGCATGCTCGAGCTGGGCGCCTCCGGCTATCTGACCAAGGAGTCGGCGCCCGAGGAGTTGCTGCGCGCGCTGGAGCGGGTCCTGGATGGCCACAAGTACCTGAGCCCGGCGATGACCCAGGCGGTCGCCGATCACCTGGGGACGCCGCCGCCACCGCACGCGCAGCTCTCCAATCGGGAGCTCGAGGTGTTGCGCTTCCTGGCGGCGGGCCGTCCCATCGTCGCGATCAGCCGCCAGCTGGGGGTTTCGCCGAAGACCGTCACCACGTACCGTTCCCGCTTGCTGCAGAAGTTGCGGATGAAATCGAACGCCGAGCTGACGTACTATGCCACGCAGCACGGGCTCGTCAGCCCTGCCGCCCTGCGCCCGGCCCAAATGGAGTCCACGTAGGCGAAGACCTACCCGAAACTTGCGCGACGCCCGACAGACACATCTTCGCGCGAACCTGAACATTGGGAGAACGCGCCCAGGCACGCGGCGCGATGGAGGATCCGCGCATCGCCCCCAAAGTGTCCGCCACGCCCCCGAGCCCCGCAGCGCCGTCGGTCCGCATCCTCCTCGTGGAGGACAATCCCAGCGACGCGGCGCTGGTCTCGCGCGAACTGCTCACGCTCACGCCACGTCCGGAGCTGCGGCACGTCCAGGACGAGGCGGGCTTCCACGCCGCGGTGCGGGACTACGACCCGCACATCGTCCTGTGTGACCACAACATTCCCGGGTTCTCCGGATCCGCCGCGCTGGAGATGGCGCGGCGCGAGGCGCCGGACGTGCCCTTCATTCTCATCACCGGGTCGCTCGACGAAGAAACCGCCGTCGCCTATCTGAAGGCGGGCGCCGCCGATTACATCCTCAAGGACCGGCTGACGCGGCTGGTCCCGGCGGTGCGCGAGGCGCTGGAGCGCGCCGCAGAGCGGCGCACGCTGCGCCGGCACGAGCGCCTGCTGCGAGAGATCATCGACGCCAATCCCAACCTGATTTTCGTGAAGGACTGGAATGGCCGGTTCGTGCTCGCGAATCAGGCGGTGGCGGCGATCTACGGCACCACGCCCGACCTCCTCATGGGCAAGACGGACGCCGACTTCAACCCCAACCCGGAGGAAGTCGAGCACTTCCTGCGCCACGATCGCGACGTCATGGCGTCGGGCCGGCCCCGGTTCATCGCGGAGGAGCCGCTCACGACGCCGGCGTCCAGCGAGACGCGCTGGTTTCAAACGATCAAGGTGCCGCTGCGCCTGCCCGAGGACAACGTCCCCCAGGTGCTGGGCGTGGCGACCGAGATTACCGAACGCAAGCGCCTCGAGGAGCAGCTGTTGCAGGCGCAGAAGATGGAAGCGGTCGGCCAGCTCGCAGGCGGCGTGGCGCACGATTTCAACAACATCCTGACGGCGATCGTGGGGTACGCCGATCTGCTCGCCGTGGACCTCCCCGGCGACCGCTATCAGGAGGATCTCGACGAGATCCGCAAGGCGGCGCGACGCGCGGCGGCGCTGACGCGCCAGCTCCTCGCGTTCTCCCGCAAACAGGTGCTGGAGCCGCGTGTCATCGACGTCAACAGCCTGGTGCAGAACATCGATAAGATGCTGCGCTCGCTGATCGTGGAAAACATCGAGCTGCGCCTCGGGCTCGCTCCCAATCTGGCCCCGGTGCGCGCCGACCCGACGCAGCTCGAGCAGGTGATCATGAACCTCGCGATCAACGCCCGTGATGCGATGCCGGACGGCGGCACTCTCACGATCGAGACGGACAACGTGACGCTGGACGAGGATTACGCCGCGCACCACGTGTCGGTCGTTCCGGGCGAGTACGTGATGCTGGCGGTGAGCGATACGGGATGCGGGATGAACGAGGAGACGCGAGCCCGCATCTTCGAGCCGTTCTTCACGACCAAACCCGCGGGCCGCGGCACCGGGCTCGGCCTCTCGACCGTGTACGGGATCGTGAAGCAGAGCGGCGGCAACATCTGGCTGTACAGCGAGCCGGGGAAGGGCACGACGTTCAAGGTGTACCTGCCCACGACGCCCGAGGCGGTGGAGCGGCCGGAGCGGCCCTCTGCCGGCGCCGCGCGGACGGGGGGCGCCGAGACCGTGCTGATCGTGGAGGATGACGAACCGCTGCGCCGGCTGGCGCACCGCGCCATCGCCGCCGCCGGGTACACCGTCCTGCAAGCCGACCGCGGCGCCATGGCGCTCGACATCGCGCGGCGGCACAAGGGTCGCATCGACCTGCTGCTGACCGACGTCATCATGCCCGACACCAACGGGCGCAAGCTCGCCGATGCTCTGCGTGCCGAGCGGCCCGGTCTCAAGGTGCTGTTCATGTCCGGCTACCCGGACGGCGCCATCGTGCATCACGGGATGCTGGAGCCCGGCGTCGCCTACCTCCCCAAGCCGTTCACCACGGAGGGGGTGGCACGCAAGATCCGGGAGGTGCTCGATACGCCATAGCGCCGCGCCCGCGCGATGATCGCGTCCATCGAGCGCCGCCTGCCGCTGCTGGTGAGCGGGCTGCTGCTGCTGGTCGTCGCCGTGCTGTCGGGCGCGGCCTACCGGCAAGCCCGCCTCAGCAGCCAGGCGATCGCCGCCGAACGGCTCGGCCGGGCCGCGATTCAGCTCGCCGATGTCTTCCAGCGCGCCGCCACTGCGTACCGCACGCAGACCGCGAGCGCGGCGGCCGACCCCGCCGTCCGCGCGTTCGTCGCCTCGGCCGGGCGCCGCGGCCGGACGGCCGTGGCCGCGCCGCTCGGCCGCATCGTCTCCGCCACCGCGGTCAACGAAGCCGTCGCCCTCTGGGACGCGGACGGGCGGCTGCTGCTGTTCAGGGGTGATTCCCTGTTACGGGCTGCCGCGAACTCCGCGCCGCCGCGGGCTCCCGACCTGCCGCTCGATTCCGCGCGCGTGGGGCCGCTGCGCGTACTCGCAGACACCCTGCTGCATTACCGGGTGCACGCGGCCGTGCACGACGGCGCGGCCGTCACGGGCTGGATCGCGCAGATCCGCCGCATCACCGTCTCGCGGCAAAGCCGCGAGACGTTGAACGCGCTTGCGGGCGGCGACTGGGCCCGGCTGCTCGGCAATGCCGCCGGCACGCCCTGGACCGACCTCGAGACGATCATTCCGCGGCCCGCCGTCTCGGTTCCGGACAGCGGGGGGTCGTTGCGCTACGAGCGCGGGGAGCCCATGTTCGCCGCCGGGGCGATGATCCGCGGCACGCCGTGGGCCACTATCGCCGAGCAGCCGGTCAGCGACGTGCACGCGCCGGCCCGCACATTCCTCGCCGACATGGCGCTGATCGCGCTCGCCGTCCTGGTGGTCGGCGCGCTCGGCGCCTGGTGGGTCAGCCGCCGGATCACGCGGCCGCTGCACGCGCTCACCACGGCGGCGGAGCGCATCGCCGCCGGCCAGCTCCAGCAGCGCGTCGCCGAGCACGGCAGCGACGAGCTGGGCCGCTTGGCGCGCGCCTTCAACATCATGACCGAACAGGTCGCCCGCTCGCTCCACGAAACCCAGTCGCTGCTCCGCAGCGTCACCCAGACGGCGCACGATGCCATCATCGCGGCGGACTCCGGCGGAGTGATCCACTACTGGAATCCGGCGGCGTCGCGCATCTTCGGGTATGCCGCCGCCGACGTGCTGGGCCAGCCGATCACGCTGCTCATGCCCGCACGCCATCACGACGCCCACCGCCGTGGCCTGCAGCGCTACGTGGACACGCGCGAACCGCGCGTGGTCGGGCGCACCGTGGAGCTGGAGGGTCGCCGCAAGGACGGTGCGGAGTTTCCGCTGGAGCTGTCGCTGGCGGCCGCCCCGGGCGAAAACGGAGGCGTGGGATTTACCGCCGTGATCCGCGACATCACCGAACGCAAGCAGATCGAGGAGGCCCTGCGCGCGACCAACGCCGAGCTGGAAGCGTTCTCGTATTCGGTGTCGCACGATCTGCGCGCGCCGCTCCGCGCCATCCATGGCTTCGCGCGCATCCTGGTCGAGGAGCACGGCCCGCAACTCGACGCCGAAGGCAAACGCCTGCTCGGCGTCATCGACGACAACACGCGGCGCATGGGTCGGTTGATCGACGACCTCCTTGCGTTTTCCCGCCTCGGCCGCAAGGCACTCACGACGAGCCGCATCGACATGCGCGACCTGGCCGGCGCCGCCGCCGAGGAGGCCCGCCGCGGCGAACCCGGGCGCGCGATCGAGATCTCGCTGGACGCCCTGCCGCCGGCCGTGGGCGATCGCGATCTGGTGCGCCAGGCGCTCGCGAACCTGTTGCAGAACGCGGTGAAATTCACCCGCCCCCGCAACCCCGCCCGCATCGAGGTCGGGTTCCGGACCGAGCGGCCCGGCGAGATCGTGTATTTTGTGAAGGACAACGGCGCGGGCTACGACCCGCGATACGCGGGGAAGCTGTTCGGGGTGTTTCAGCGGCTGCACCCCGAAGACAAGTTCGAGGGCACCGGCGTGGGACTGGCGATCGTCCAGCGCATCGTGCAGCGTCACGGCGGCCGCGTCTGGGCCGAGGGACAGGTGGACGCGGGCGCCACCTTCTCGTTCTCCTTGCCCGCTGCGGAGGCCTGATGCAGGGCGCACCGGCCGAAATCCTCCTGGTCGAAGACAACGCCAACGATGCCGAACTGACGCTGCGCGCCTTGCGGCAGCGTAACCTGGCGAACCAGCTGCACCTCTGTCGGGACGGCGCCGAAGCCCTCGAGTACGTGGAGCAGACCAACACGATCCCCAAAGTCGTGCTGCTCGACCTCAAGCTGCCGAAGATCGATGGCCTGGAAGTCCTGCGCCGGCTCAAGGCCGACGCCCGCACCCGGCCCATTCCCATCGTCGTCCTCACGTCGTCGCGGGAGGAACCGGATATCGCTCGCGCGTACGCTCTGGGAGCCAACAGCTACATCGTGAAGCCGGTGGACTTCGAGGCGTTTGCCCGCGCAGTCGCCGATGTGGGTCTGTATTGGCTGCTGCTCAACCACCCACCTAGCAAAACCCTCGAAATCCCCGAATAACAACCGAAGAAACGGCCTCATCCTTCATGCCCTAAGACGTTGCAAGGGATGGAGTTAATCCCCGCAAGTACCCGAGGATGGCTCATAAGACCATGCCCTTAACGTAGTTAACCGGCGCCGTGCCCGGCAGCACGGACGCCCCGGCTAGATTGGGCCATGCCAATACCCCCCCTGGCCGGTCACCAAGGCGTCCGATCGCGCCTTGCCGCCGCTTGGCGGGCGGGACGCCTCCCACAGGCGCTCCTGCTGACGGGTACCCGCGGGGTGGGCAAGCAGCGCCTGGCGCTGTGGCTGGCGCAGTTGATCCAATGCCAGACCGGCGCCGGCGAGGAGCCCTGCGGGGAGTGCCAGGCGTGCCGCCAGGTGGCGGCTCTGCAGCACCCGGATGTGCACTGGTTCGTGCCGCTCGAGCTGGCGAAGAAGGGCGCGGACGCGGATAAGCAGGTCGCACTGGTCGAAGAGGCGCTGGCGGACGAGATGGCGAGCCGCCGCGAGCAGCCGCTGTACGCACCGCCCGGCGGGATGGCGACCCATTCGATCGCGGCCGTGCGCCTCCTGCTGCGGCGCCTGGCGCTAACGCCGGCGGTCGGGGCGCGCAAGGTCTTCATCGTGGGCGATGCCGAACGCCTCATTCCGCAGCGCGGGAGTGAGGATGCGGCGAATGCGTTGCTCAAGGCGCTGGAGGAGCCACCGGCGGATGCCGTGCTCATCCTGACGGCCTCGGATCCTAATGCCCTACTTCCGACCATTCTGTCTCGCGTTGTGCTAGTTCGTGTAGCACGCCTCGCCGACAGTGTCGTAGCAGCATTCGCTCAGCAAGCGCTGCGAAAAGATGCTAAAGATGATTTGGAACAACGGGTTAGCGCTGCGGAGGGGTGCATTGGCAAGCTCCTTGCGCTGGGGGGGGGACGTTCCGGCGAGGGCACGGCCAAGGGTAGCGCCGACCGGTTTCTGCGTGCCCCGCTCGCATACGCGCTCGCTCAGATGCCGTTCCAGGCGCGCGGCGGATTCACCGATATGCTGGATGCGTTGGCCGGTCGGCTCCGGAGCGAGGCGCGCCGCGGTGGCGAGACCGGGAAGCTGGTGGAGGCGATCGCGCGCGTGATGGACGCGCGCGAGATGGCGCAAGGAAATGTAAACCCGCAGCTCCTCGCTGCCGTACTGGCAGATGAGCTGAGCGGGGACACCAGGTGAAGCTGTCGCATCTCGACGCGGCTGGGCGCGCGCAGATGGTGGACGTCAGTGGCAAGCCGCCGATGGTGCGGACGGCCGTCGCGACGGGCGCGATCCGGATGAGCCAGGAGGCTTTTGGGCAGGTCGCCGCTCATGCGCTGGCCAAGGGCGACGTGCTCGCGGTCAGCGAGGTGGCGGGGACGCTGGCGGCGAAGCGCACCGCGGAGCTGATCCCGCTGTGCCATCCCCTGGGCCTGGATCACGTGGCCGTGGAGGCGTCGCTGGACGAGAGTTTGCCGGGCGTGCGGGTCCGGGCCGCGGTGCGGACGGTGGCTCGCACGGGGGTCGAAATGGAAGCCCTGACGGCGGTGTCGGTCGCCCTGCTGACCGTGTACGACATGGCGAAAGCCGCCGATCCCGCGATGGTGATCGCGGATGTGCATTTGGTGGAGAAGCGCAAAGAGCCTGCGGAGGGCTTGAGCGGTCGTTGATGGCCTGACCACAGCGTCACAGGTAGAACAGGAGACCGGGTATGCAGACGAGTTCGCGTCGGTTGCTGGTGCGGGGTGGAGTGATCCTGCTCGCCGCCCTTGCGGTGAGCACGGTGGGTGGCTGGGCCGGTGGACCCGCCACGGCTGGTGACACGCCCACGTCCGGCGCCGAGCTGCTGGGTGAGCTCCGCACCCTACGGCAGCAGCTCGAAGCCAAGGAAGGGGAGCTCGACGTCGCTCGGCTGCAAATCGAGCGGGTGGACGCGATCCTGCAGTACTCGACCCATTACCGGCTGCCCGCCGACATGGCGTCGGCGATCTACGACGTGGCATTGAGCGAAGGCATCGACCCGGGCCTGGCGTTCCGCCTGGTGAAGGTCGAGTCCGGGTTCAACCCGCGCGCCAAGAGTCACGCGGGGGCCCTGGGCCTGACGCAGGTGCTGCCGAGCACGGCGCGGCTGTACGAGCCGGGCCTGACCACCGAGCAGCTGTATCACCGGGAGACCAACCTGCGGATCGGGTTCCGCTATCTCCGCGACCTGCTCGACCGGTATCCGTCCAACATGGAGCTCGCGCTCCTCGCCTACAACCGCGGACCGGCCAAAGTCGAGCAGCTGCTAGGCGCCGGCCGCGATCCCGCAAACGGCTATGAGACGGCCGTGATGAAGGGATTCCGCCACCACCGCTGACCGATTACTGGCTCGGGATCCGGAGGACGTCCCCGGGCCGGATGATGCTTTCCAGCGACAGTCCGTTGGCCTCGAGCAGCGCGCTGAGCGGCACCCGGTGCCGTCGCGCGATCTCGCTGGCGGTTTCTCCCCGGCGCACGCGGTGCCGGTTACCGGTCGCGCGGACGTACTGCCCCGGCGGCGTGCTCCACGCCGACCGCGGCACGATGCGGCCGCTCATCGGAATGATGACGCGCTGCCCGATGCGCAACGCCCGCGCGCGCAGCCGCGGGTTCGCACTGCGGATCATCGCGAGGCTCACCCGGTAGCGCTGCGCGATCTCCGAAAGGGTCTGCCCCCGGGTCACGTAGTGGTCCACGAACGTCACGCGCTCGTTGACCGGCAGGGCGGCATAGCGCTCGGCGACCTGCGCGCCCGTGCCGCGCGGCACGCGGACGACGACCTCGCGCCCCGGTGGGGTCATGCCGCGCACGAAATGCGGATTGAGCTCCAGCACCGCGGCGACGGTGGTATCGGCGAGCCGGGCCAACACGTCGAGGCCCGTCGCATCGGGCACCGTCACCTCGTCGAAGACCAGCGGATCGAGCCGTTCGATGTCGGTGAACCCGTAGCGCTCAGGCTGTTTGGCGACCAGCGCCGCCGCGATCAGCTTGGGCACGTAATCGCGCGTCTCGCGCCGCAGGTACCGCCGACTCGCGATCTGGAAGAAGGTGTGATCGCCGACCGAGTCGGGTTCGCCCGGCAGCCGGCGAATGCCCCGCTCGACGCGGCCGGCGCCGGCGTTGTAGGCGGCGGCCGCGAGATACACGCTGCCCCAACGCTCCACGAGATCGCCGAGGTGCGCGACCGCGGCATCCGTCGCCTTGAACGGGTCGCGGCGCTCGTCCACCCACGGGTCGATGTGGAGCCCGTAGCGACGCCCGGTGGAGGACATGAACTGCCACATGCCGACGGCGCGCGACCGGCTGACCGCCGTGTTGGACATCCCGCTTTCGATCAGCGCGAGATATACGAGGTCCTCGGGGAGATTCCGGGCCCGCAGCTTGGCGCGAATCATCCCTTCGTAGCGGCCCAGCCGGGACAGCCAGACGGCGAAGCGGTCCCGCGCATCGAGCTGGAAGAACTCGAGGTAGTCGAGCACGCGCCGGTTGCCGCCGAACGTCGTCACGTCGATGTCGAACGTAGCGGAGGCATCCGCGGCATCCGAGCCGAACAGCCGCTCGGCCTCCTCGGTCACCTCGTGGTTCCCCACAGCGGTCCTGGTGCGCAGCTCGGCGCCGTCGGCGTCGTCCGAGCGTTGGTGCAGGCTGTCCAGCGCCACCTGGTCCGCCGCCGAGTCGTCCTCGGCCCGGGCGAGCGCAGCCCCCAGCTGCTGCAGGCCCTCCGCATCGGCGCTCGCGGCACTGTCCCGAGCCGCCGCGGGCACGACCGCTGCCGCCGGACGGGGACCCGCGCCCCCCGAAGACGCGCAAGCGGTGCCGAGCACCGCCGCGCACATCATCATCAGCCAGTTATCGTATCGTTTCATCGTGTAGCCAAGTAGTTCCCGAGTAAGCGGTTCGTCGCGTTCAGCACTGCCAGCGCTGCCCCGCGCGGTGGATCAGTCTCCGTCAGATAGGAGCCCACGAGTCGCGTGGGCTCCGTCGCGCGCGCCGACAGCGAGACGATGACGACCGTCGCGTCGAAGGCGCGCACCGCCTTCACTCCCAACAATTCGAAGCTGAGCCGGGGCTGCACGGCCTGCTCCAGCGCCTGCACCGCCGCCACCGCCGAACAGCGCAGCTCACCCGCCTGCGAAGCCACGCCGTCGGACGAACCCTCGAAGCGCCGACCGTCTGACCACGAGAGCACCACCTTCGCGCGGCACCGGCCGTTCGCGAGGCGCTGAAACCCGAACTCCTGAAACCGCAGCCGTTCGTCAGGCATCGCGCGACGCCCTAGATCGCGCTGTCCGCGCTCACGCGGTGCGCTCGACCAGCAGCTGCGTCAGGGCGGCGTCGCTGATCCGCTCTGCCTGGATGAACAGCGACGCCTTCGATGTCGCCTCCAGTGGGTACGTCGTCCAGAAAGACGGCCGGCCCCCCTGGCCCCGGCCCCCCTCGCTCCCCCACGCCCGCGTTTTGTCCCGCTCAGGGTGGCGGGGCGTAGCAGAACGGAACGACAACACGAGCTGCCACGCCGCGGTGTTGGCGCGGCGCTCGGCACCGGCGTCGACGTGCCAAACCTCGTCCCCATGAGCGATTACGCGCCATGACATGGGTCACCTCCGGCGAGGGGATGTGACACAAAGGGGCCACAATATGTGTGTAAGATTAAGCCAGGTCAATACTTGGGCTAATATTGGGCTAATTTCGGTCCAGGGAGGGGCGACTCTCGAGCAGCCCGGCGAGCCGGGCGTCCGTCGCCGTGTAGACCGGACGCAAGGGACGCAGCAGGCGCACGTGCAGCCGCGCCGCCGCGGCGCGCCGGTTGAGCTGCTGCAAGAAGGCCGAGCCCAGCGCCGGGCTCGCCGCCTCGAGGCCGCGCAGCAGCTGCGGCTGCGGCTCGCGCAGCGCGACAAGGTAGCAGCCGCCGGTTCCCGTGGGGCCGAGGACCACGTCCGCGGCGGCGAGCGCGGTGAACGCTTCCGCCACGAGACGGCGGTCGATGCCCGGGCAGTCGGTCCCGATCATCACGGCGCGGCGCGCTCCCTCCACGAAGTGACGCGCGAAGGCCCGGGCGAGACGGTCGCCCAGACGCCCCGGCGGCTGGGGCCGCAGATCGAACCGGCCGAGACCGTCCAGCCACTCGCGCACGAACCGGCTTTCGCCGGCCGGCCGGTACCAGATAGTGGTGCGAAACCCGGACGCGGCAATTTGCGCGACGATGCGCCGGCCGATCTGCCAGTGAACCTCGGCCGCCCCAGACGGCCCGATTTCGTCGGCAAGTCGCAGCTTGACGCGGCCCGGGACAGGGGCCTGTACGAACACGCCCAGACTGCGCGCGTCAGTCTCCTCGAGTAACGTAGGCCCGGAAGCGGGTCGCGAGATCCCGGGTCACGGGCCCTGCCGTGCCGCTGCCGATGGTGCGGCCGTCGAGCTTGGAGATCGCCACGATCTCGGCCGCCGTGCCGGTGAGGAACATCTCATCGGCCGTATAGAGATCGTAGCGGTTGAGCGGCAGCTCCTCGATCCCGTAGCCGGCGTCGCGCCCCAGCTCGATCACCGTGTCCCGCGTGACGCCGCGCAAAATTCCCGCGTAGGGCGGCGGGGTGCGCAGCGTGCCCGCCGTGACGGCGAACAGATTCATGCCGCTCGCTTCGGCCACGTACCCGGTCGCATCCAGCATGATCACCTCGTCCACGGAGGCCGCGATGCCTTCGATCTTCGCGAGGATGTGGGCGAGATAGTTGAGGGATTTGACGCGGGGAGAGAGACTTTCACGATGCAGAATCGGTGTCGCGGCCGTCAGCGCGATCAGGCCGCGCTCGTACCGGTCGGCCGGCCACAGCTTGATCGTGTCCACGATGCAGAACACGGTGGGCTTCGCGCACTTACGCGGATCGAGCCCGAGATCGCCGACCCCGCGGGTCACCACCAGGCGGATGTAGGCTTCCTGGATCGTGCTCTTCGCGACGGCTTCCTCCACCATCCGGCCCATCTCCGCCTGTCCCATGGGGATGTCCAGCCAGATCGCTTTCGCGGAGGCGAAGAGCCGGTCGAGGTGGTTGTGGAGGCGAAAGATGCGGCCGCCGTAGGCCCGGATCCCTTCGAAGACGCCATCGCCGTAGAGCAACCCATGATCAAACACGGAAACGACCGCGGTTTCGCGGTCGTACCATTTCCCGTTGACCCAGACGATGGGGGGCACCGGAGTTAATCTGTCTCCGATGCCCCACCGGGTTCAAGTACCTCAGGTGACTTCGTTGTCGTCGTCGTGGCCGTCGCGGTCGTCGTCCCGGAAGGCGTCGATCGATGCCCGGATGTTGTCGCGCACCACATTCTCGTTGGGCGCGCCTTTGTTGGCCGTCGCCGGGTCCAGCAGCGCGTCCCCGGCGCCGTTCACGAACCAGCGGGACACGTCGAGCCGCAGCGTGACGGTGGTCTCGTCGCCATCCACGATCGTCAGGGGCGGGTCAAGGAAGATTTCCTGATCTTCGTTCAGGTCGGACATATAGGTGAAGTCGCTGCGCGCTCCGGCCTGGCTGTAGGTGCCCGTCACCCGAATCGAGACATCGGCGAACGCCGGATGCGCCGCGATGAAGGCCGCGTCGTTCAATTCGTCCGGCTTGTGAATCTCGAACTCGAGCTCGTTGAACATGCCCGCGCCGGCGGTGATGCTGACCTGCGTTGCCGTTGCGGTGGCACCGAGCGGCACGCTGACCAGCACCGGTCCCGTCGCGAACTTTTCGCAGTCGTCAGTGGACATCGAGACGTCGCAATCCAACGTCTCCACGCGCTCGAGCTCGACCTCCCGCAGGACCAGCTCCACGCTGCGCAGCACGATCGTATCATTGCCCAGCGCGATCACGGTGCTGTCCCCCTCCGCGATCGCGGTCGGCGCCGGCGTCCACGAGACGGCGGCGGCGGACGGCGCGAGCCCCGCCCCCGCCCCCGCGCGCGACGTCAGCGCGAGACTCACGTTGCCCACCGTACTATCGCCGCACGCCACCAGCACGCCGAGAAGCGGTATGCCGGCTTGCAGTAGTCGCTGCTTCATCGTTGCCTCCCCCAAGAGTGAATGAGCTGCGGTACGGCCGGAAGCAGGGGCAACGGCCGTACCGTTTCGCGGGAGTGGGTCAAGTCGTTGTGCCGTCGGGAGCTGTGTCTTTACGCGAAACCGCCGGGGTG
>JBOHSP010000119.1:0-4550 GCA_050733275.1 Gemmatimonadales bacterium | reverse complement strand
CGGGCCGCATCGGCGTAAGGCCGCGCCGGATCGCGGCTCCCCAGCCGCACCTCGTGGCCGTACTTCTCGAATCCGCGGGCCAGCGACTGTCCCACCTGGCCGGTGCCCAGGATGCCGACCTTCACTTATGCGCCTCCGCCCCCGCGATCTCTCCGATCGGCACCGCCCGCACGGTCTTGCCGTCGCCGGTGACGAGGCGCCGGTGATAGTCCACCTGCCCCAGGTGATACGCCAGATGCGCGGCGAGGTGCGTGAGAAACGCGCCGGTCGTGAACGTCACGCCGCCCACCGGCTCGGGATAGGGGCGGTGCAGATCTTCGTCGCGCAGCGCCGCGAGGCCGGTCTCGACGGCCTGGGTGGCGCGGTCGATCTCCGCGAACAGCCGGCTGCGCGGCAGGTCGCGATCCGCGAACTCGGCGTCGCGATGCCGGACGTAGCCGGTCCCGCCGAGCACCGCGCCCACGAAGTACTGGAGATTACCGGCGAGGTGCAGGACGAGGGTGCCGCCACGATTGGCGATGCCCGGCGCCACCCGCCAGACATCCGGATCCGTCGGATACGCCTCGATCTCGCGGCGCAGCGCCTTGAGTTCCCGGATCATCACGCTCCCGATCCACGCTTTCACGAGACCCTCCCCGCGCGCACGGCGAGCGGCCAACGCGCGATGCGCGGCGCCTGCGGATCGCCCCAGAGGGGCAGCAGCGCCTCGATCAATGCCGCCACCGGATCCCGCCCGTGCCGCTCGACGTAGGCGTGCGTGGCCGACCACGTGCGAATGTAGCCGGCGAGCGCGTCCATCGTCAGAGCCTGTTCGATCGCGAATGCCGGAACGGCGAATTCCCGAAACGGGAATTCGATCGTGCGGTAGCCATCGAGCACGAGCGCGCGCTCGGGCGCCCAGAAGGGGCCCACCGTCTCGTCGTGAAAAGCTCGAACGATCGCGTCGATCTTGGGCGCGATGGACACGTGGCTGTACGTCCAGATGGCAACGACGCCCTGCGGGACGAGCACCCGCCGCGCCTCGGCGAAGAATCGCGGCCGGTCGAGCCAGTGCGCCGCCTGCGCCACCGTGACGAGCGCCACCGTGGCGTCCGCCAGGCCGCTGCGATCGGCCGGCGCCACCCGATAGGTGACGCGAGGGTGAGGCAGGGCGTGGGCGAGCTGCGCCGCGCTCGCATCGGTGGCGATCACGCGCTCGAAGTGGCGCGCCAGGCCCAGCGCCGCCTGGCCGTTCCCGGTGGCGCAATCCCACGCCGCGTTGCGCGCGGGAGCCGCGCCGGCGAGAAACGCGAACAGCGCGTCGGGATAGCGCGGCCGGAACTCGGCGTAGCCGGCCGAGACGGGTGCGAAGCGATCGGGTGGGGAAGTCACGGCCGCGCGTTCACTCGCGCCCACCGGGGCCGATGCGCGCTTCCCAATCCGCGAGCGAGCGCGGCCAGTCGTCCTTGAGCAGCCGCGACAGCGCGCGATCGGCGAGCACGCGCCCGCCCGTCTGGCACGTGGCGCAGTAGTTGGCCTCGTTCCCGGCGTAGCGGATGCGCTGGATCGGCGAGCCGCACACGGGACAGGGCTTTTTATAACGCCCGTGCACGGTCATGCCTTCACGAAACGCCGTGACCTTCTCGGGAAACTTCTCCCCGCCTTTCGTCTCGGCGCGGAGCCGGTCGATCCAATCGCGGAGCACCCGACGGGTAGCGTCGAAGAGACGCGAGACTTCTTCGTCCGTGATTCGCCCGGTGAGCTGGAACGGCGACAACTTCGCGGCGTGCAGGATCTCGTCGGAGTACGCGTTGCCGATCCCGTCGAATAGCCGCGGATCGGTGAGTGCGCGCTTGAGTGTGTGGGACTCGGACTGCAGCCGAGATGTGAAATTCGTGAAATCTGCCGCCAGCACGTCGAGGCCGCCCGGATCGAACGCGGCGAGCGCTGCCTCGCCGTCCACGACGTGCAGCGAGGCGCGATGCTGCGGGCTCGCTTCAGTGAACAGCAGCGTGCCGGTCGGGAAGTCGAAGGCCGCGAGCCCCACTTTGCCCGGCGGGTTCGTTCCCGCCGGCCGCCATTTCAACCGCCCGGCGATCATCAGGTGGAAGATGAGAAACAGCCGGCCATCCAGCTTCCACACGATGCGTTTGCCGAGGCGGCGCAGTCCGACTACGCGTCGGCCTTCGGCTGCCTCGAGCGGCGGATCGGCGGTGCGCAGCACGAAGGGGCTCGTGATCCGCACGCGCTCGAGCGGCTGGCCGACGATGCGCGGCGCGAGCGCGTCGAGGTAGACCGTGATATCGGGAAGCTCCGGCATAGTGTCACAGGCTTCAGGCTGAGAACACCTCCAGCGCCACCTCCACCTTCCCGAACGGCGCGCTCACCTGCACGCCCTGCACGAGTTTCGAGACGCGCCGGAACATCTCGCGCGCGATCGCCACGCCCTCCACCAGCGCCGCCTCCTTGCCCCGCTCCTGCGCCTTGCGCATCCGCGCGAGCACCTCGTCGGGCACGGAGACGCCCGGCACCTCGTTCGCCAGGAACTCCGCGTTGCGCAAGCTGACCAGCGGCCAGATTCCGGCGACGATCGGAATCCGGAAATCCTTGACGCGCCCGAGAAAGCGTTCGAGCTGGTCCGCGTCGAACACGGGTTGCGTGACGGCGAACTCGGCGCCGGCGTCCACCTTCCACGCAAAGCGCGACAGCTCGCGGTCGAGATCGGTGGCGGCGGGGTTCACGCCCACCCCGATCACCCACTGCGTCGCCCCGCCGAGCGGGTTGTGCCCCGGATCCAGGCCCTGGTTGAGGCGGTACACGAGGTTCGTCAGCCCGATCGAGTCGATGTCGAAAACCGCCGTCGCCTCGGGGTAGGGCCCCATCTTGGGCGGGTCGCCCGTGATGATGAGGATGTTGCGCAGGCCGGCGGCGTGCGCGCCGAGGATGTCCGACAACATCCCCAGGAGGTTGCGGTCGCGGCAGCAGTAATGGATGACGGTCTCGATCCCGACTTCGCGCTCGATCAGCAGCGCCGACGGAATGACCCCCATGCGACTCTGCGCGCGCGGGCCGTCGGGGACGTTGACGGCGTCCACGCCGGCGGCCTTGAGCGCCCGGCACTGCTCGAGCATCGACGCCGGGTCCACGCCCTTGGGCGGCACGATCTCGACGCTCGTCACGAGCTGGCCGCGCGCCAGCTTCGCGCCCCAGCGCGACTTCTCGGCGAGCGGCGCGGGCGTGACCCCAGCCGGCGCCTGCACCTGCGCGCGCGACACGACGGCGTTCGGCTGGCGCGGCACGACGCTCGCCACGTAGTCGCGGATCTTCTTGATGTGCTCCGGCGTCGAGCCGCAGCAGCCGCCCACGAACCGCGCCCCCGCCTCGATCATGCGCCGCGCGTAGCTGGCCATGTACTCGGGGCTCGCGAGATAGATCTTGCGATCGCCCACGTCCTTGGGCAGCCCCGCGTTGGGCTGCGCGGAGATCGGCCGGTCGGTGGCCTTGACCATGCGCTCGACCGCCTCGAGCACGCCCGCCGGCCCCACCGAGCAGTTCACGCCGATGACATCGGCGCCCCAGGCGGTGAGCTGCTTGGTGAACGTCTCGGGATCGGTGCCGTAGTAGGTGAGCCCGTCGGTGCCCACCGTCATCTGGCAGACGACCGGCAGGTCGCACGCCGCGCGCACGGCCTCGAGGCCGGCATGAATCTCGTCCAGGTCGCTGAACGTCTCGAGGATGAAGCCGTCCACGCCGCCCTGCAGCAGGCCCGCCACCTGCCGCGCGAAATAGCCGCGCGCTTCCTCGCCCGACGTCGGCCCGAACGGCTCGATGCGAATGCCGAGCGGCCCGATCGCGCCGAGCACGCTGGCGTGCCCGTCGGCGGCGCGGCGCGCCAGCTCGGCCGCCGTTGTGTTGATCTTCTCGGTGTCGTCGGCGAGTCCGTAACCACCCAGCTTCAGGGGGTTCGCGCCGAAGGTGTTGGTCTCGATGATCTCGGCGCCGGCGCGCACGTACTCGGCGTGCACCTCCTGCACCAGCTTGGGCTGCTTGAGGTTCAGCTCGTCATAGCAGACGTTGAGGAAGAAGCCCCTGGCGTACAGCATCGTGCCCATGGCGCCGTCGAAGACGTGGACGCGGCCGTCGGCAAGGAGATCTCGGAATCCGGGCAGGGTGAACCTCGGCTTTTTAGCGGGTTGTTTAACGTGGCCGCAATATGCCCCAAATCGCCACGGAACCGCTTGTCGCTCCTGAACCTAGCGGAGCCTCCCAATAAACGCCAGCGGCGCGCGTAGTCTTTAGACCAATGCCCGCCGCGACCATGGTCTCCGCGGAATCGCTGCTCGATGTGCATGGACCGGCGCTGCGGAGCTTCCTCGGCGCCCGCTGCCGGGATCCCCAGCTCACGGCGGATCTCCTCCAGGAGACGGCCCTGCGGCTCGTCGCCGCGCAGGCGCGGCTCGATGGCGAGCAGAACCCGCGCGGCTACCTGTTCCGCATCGCCGCCAACGTATGGCGGGACCATCTGCGACGGCAACTGACCGAGCGACGCATGGTCGAGCAATTGACACGGC
>JBOHSP010000118.1:0-3910 GCA_050733275.1 Gemmatimonadales bacterium | reverse complement strand
GCCGGGCTCGAGCCCGGCAGCCCGCCGACCCCGAGCCGCGCGCCGGCCGCCGGCAAGGCGTCGCGCAGCGCCCGCGTCGCGGGCAGCTCGTCGAAGCGGTCGAGCAGGAAGTCGAGCGCCATCAGCGGGTCAGCGCCGCGACGCCGAGTTCGGCGGCGGCGAGGAGCAGGGCGACGAGCAACAGCGCGCCGCTGAGGTCGATGCGGCGGACCCCGGCGCCGGCGAATCGCGCCGCGTCGAAAGCGTCGTCGGCGACTGCGAGGGCCGGCGCGTCGTCTCCCCCCAGGGCCTGCGCCGCGGCCTCCGCAGTGGCGCGGGTGAGATCGGACTCGCGGGAGTCCACGCCGAAGACCGTGGCCGCGACCGTGTCACCACCGGCGGTGCGGAACTCCACTCGCGGGTGCCCTTCCCCGGCGCCGACCTGGGCCGCGCCCGACGCGATGCGATTCACCAGCGCGTCGATGAACGGCACGAACGCGGGGGCCGCGGGCAGCGCGGTCCACGACGTGTCGAGCCGGCTGCCGATCAGAACCGCGTTCCCCGCCGCGCTGCGCACCAGCCACGGCTCGCCGTTGACGGTCGCCAGCACGTCGGCACCGCTGTCCGCCAGCGGCGCGGCCGGCTCCAGTCGCAGTCGCCGGGTCACGGCTTGCCCGTCCAGCTCCGGCACGCGCGTGGACGCGATGGGACCCGGCGTGCCGCGGCCCGCCCAGCGCCTGGTGATGCCCCGCGCCGCCAGCGCGCGGTTCGCCTGGCCGACCAAGGCGGCGTCCGCCGGGGGGTGGATCACCGCGCGCACCTCCCGCCGCGACCCGCCGGGCGGCGGTGTCTCGCCGATCAGCACCGCCGCGCTTCCCACCCCCCCCGGCTCACGGACCCGCTGGCCCTCGCGCAAGACGGCCAGCGCCGCCGCCACGAAGGGACCGGCGGCTGGAGTCGCCGCCGCCGCTGCGGGCTCGGCCACGTGCCAGGCGACGAGACGCCGGTCATCCGCGCGGAATTCGTCGGGGACGAGCGACGCCTCCCCGACCCACCACCCCGGAACGCGGGCGCCCGCGGGAATCGGCAGGGGCACGGCGCTCCCCAGCGCGGCGAGCGCGCGCGATTCCCCCGCCGGGCCGGAACGCCGGGCCACGCGCAGCGTAACGGGCACCGGCTCGGCCATGCCGGAGCCGGTGACGGTCACGACGGCCGCGCCCTCGGCCACCCGCACGTCCGCAATGCCGCGATTCGGAGCCGGAGGAGTCTCCGGCGGAGCCAACACGAGAACGCGCACGTCGCGCACGGCGGCGCGCCCCTCGGCGAGCGCCGTCACCTGCAGATCGCTGAGCACGTGGATCTCGCGGCCGGGGAGCGGCTCCGCCCCCGCGACGCGCGCGGCGCGCTCCACGGCTGCCACCAGATCGAGCCGCTGCCACCCCGGCTCGGCGCTGTCCACACTGGCGAGCAGCGCGCCCGGTGTCCCGCCCCGCACCACGCCGTCGGACAGGACCAGCCAGGTACGGTCGGCGGCGTTCGCCCGGGCGAGCGACGCGCGCGCCGCCGCGCGCAGCCGCTCGAACACGGGACGCCCGTCCACCACCGCCCCCGAAGAGGGCGAGTTGTCGAGGATCACGACCAGCGCCGTCGGGGCGTGCGCCGGGTTCGCGTCCGCGCCCCGTGTGCCCCCGCCCGCGACCGACACGAGCGGCCGCGCCGCCGCCAGCACGATCACGACGATCAGCGCCGTGCGCAGGATGAGGAGCAGCAGATGCCGCAGCTTCAGGCGGCGCGCACTCTGGCGCTCCGCTTCACTGAGGTAGCGGATCGGCGGGAAGTCGAGCTCGGGAGGCGTGCGCCGCTGCAGCAGGTGCAGCAGTGCCGGGATCGCCGCGGCGACGAGCCCCAGCAGCGCCAGCGGGTTCAGGAAACTCACGTCAGCAGGCGCAGCGCCATGCCGAACGGCAGGTTCGTTTGCACGTGATGGTAGGCGATACCGTGGCGGCGGCACGCCGTGCGCCAGGCTGCGATCTCGCGGTGCACCGTGTCGGCGTACGCGCGCGCCAGCTCCCGCGGCCGCACGACGACGCTGGCCCGCGACTCGGGATCGCGGAAGCGCACCTCCGGCGGACCGGCCAGCTCGACCTCTGCCGGATCCATGAGGTGATAGACGATCACCTGATGCCCGCGGTGACGCAGGTAGCGCAGCGCCGCCAGCGCCAGCTCGCGGTCGAACAACAGGTCCGAGATCAGCACGACGAGGCCGCGGCGCGCGAGCAGCGCCGTGATCCGCTGCAGCGCCGCGTGCGCGGCCGTCCCCGTACCGTCGGGGGTGTCGAGCAACCCGCGCACGACCCGGTGCCACTGCCCCGTCTTGACCCGGGGCGGAATCACCTGGCGCACCGCTTCGTCGAACGTCACGAGACCGGTCGCATCGCGCTGACGCAGCAGGATCAGCGCCAGCGCGGCGGCCAACCGGTCGGCGTACGCGCGCTTCGTGAGCCGCTCGGGGGGCGGCGGTCCGCGCCAGGCCATGGACCGGCTCGCATCGACCAGAATCATCGCCCGCAGGTTGGTCTCCTCCTCGAACTGCTTCACGAACAGGCGGTCGGAGCGGCCGAGGATGCGCCAGTCGAGGTACCGCAATTCGTCACCAGGCTGGTAGGCCCGATGCTCGGTGAACTCGACCGAAAAGCCCTTGAACGGGGAGCGATGCAGTCCCGCCAAAAAGCCCTCGACCACGCCCTCGGCCACGATCTCGATGCCGCCGAGTCGGGCGACGTCGGCGGGGTCGAGCAGATCGAGACTCATGGACGAGTGTCCAGGCTAGGGGACAGGACGCCCGGAGGGCAAGGCGGCAAGCGGTTGCCAGTCATCAGCTTAGTATACACGTTTCATGGCATGATCTCTGCGCCTCGGGTGGCCCTGGGAGGCACTATGTTCGCTCACATCGCCTTGATCGCGTTGGCCGCCGTGCCGGCACCCGACACCCGGCCCGCGCCGCCGTCGTTCTACCGCCCCCGGATCGAGCTGTGGAGCAATCGCGGCGAAGGGGCGGTGTACCGCCGCGGCGAGCACGTGCGGGTGTTCTTCCGCCTCGACCGCGATGCCTTCGTCACCGTGTTCCGCGTGGATACCGATGGCCGCGTGCGTGTCCTGTTCCCGCGGGAGCCGTGGGAAGACAACTTCGCGCGCGGGGAACGCGATTTCGAGATCGATGGCCGCGCGGAGCGCGGCTTTCACGCCTTCACGATCGACGACTACCCCGGCGTCGGCTACATCTTCGCCGTCGCCGCCGCCGATCCGTTCATCTATGATGCCATCGAGCGTGGGGATCACTGGGATTACCGCGTGATCGCGGATGGCCGCGTGCGCGGCGATCCCTACGTCGCGCTCACCGATCTCGCGCTGCGCATCGTGCCTGAAGGCTATGGCGACTGGGACTACGACGTTCTGTCCTACCACGTCGAGCGGCACTACGACTACCCTCGCTTCCTGTGCTACGATTGCCACACCTACGTGAGCTGGTCGTACTGGAACCCGTATCACTATTCCTGCGTGCGGTTCCGGCTCTTCGTGTACGACGATCCCTGGTACTACCCCTATCGCTATTACGGGGGGCGCCGGGTCGTCTGGGTCCGTCCTTATCGCCCGCAGCCGCGCTACATCTTTAAGGATTGGGGCGGCGAGCGTCCCAGCCGCGATGGCTTCGTGACGCGCGCGCGGGAGCGGCCGGTGAACGACAATACGCGCCGCGGCGTTCGGGGCCGGGACCTCGGCGGTATCGGCATCATTCCGCCGCCGGCGGTGCGCGACCGCGACCAGCCCGACCGGCCCGGCGAGCCTGACCGCCGCGACCGGCCGGATCGCCCTGACCGCCCCGACCGCCCTGACCGCCCCGACCGGCCTGACCGGCCTGATCGGCCCGACC
>JBOHSP010000117.1:0-7949 GCA_050733275.1 Gemmatimonadales bacterium | reverse complement strand
GCGCCTCGACCGACGCCAACGTGCCGATCGCGCTCGGCGTGCCCGCGGTGACGCTGGGCGGCGGCGGCCGGGCCGGCGATACGCACCTGCCGACGGAGTGGTATGAAAACGACGGCGGCGCGGTGGGAGTGGTGCGCGCGCTGCTCGTCACGGCGCTCGCGGCCGAGGTCGCCTAGCGCTGCCGGTAGAACCGAATCAAATCCGTATTCGGCGCCGGGTGGCCGAGCTGGCGCAGGAACGTGACCACCTGGCCCCGGTGGTAGGACGAGTGATTGATCAGGTGGCGAAACATCTGGCGAAACGTGTGCGCGAACTCGCCGCCGGCCGTCGGCTTTACCACCCGGGTGTCGTCCAGTCGTGCGTCCGTCATCCCACCGAGAAAGGCGTTGCGCTCGGCCTCGACCTCCTCCCACCGCCCGCGCACCGCGTCCAGCGTAGTGAGATCCTTCCCCTGATAGACGGCGGGATTGGGCCACATCAGCCAGCGATTCAGCCACAGCTGCTCGGCCCACACGATGTGCTGCAACGTGCCGTGGATGCCGCCAAAACTGCTCTGCAGGTCGCGGAAATAGTCTTCCTCGGGAACACGCGATGGGGCGACGGCATCGAACAGGATGCGCGTCGCCCACGCGTTGTAGCGGAACAGCTCGAGAAACTCGTTCAATCGTGATTAGCGCAGTCGGCTCGAGGCCGCGCTGAGACTGTCTGGTGGCGGCGCGCCGTCGCCTCCCTGTCGCGCCAGCCCCGGCCCGGTGAGGATATTCGGGTCGCCGGTCCCATCCCCGTCGCAGTCGAGAGCACCCCCGTTATCGACCACCAGGTTCAGGTTGCCGGCGAAGACGTTCGCTCCGGTTGCCGTGTCGAACACGAGCCCGACGTCGGCGGCGTTGCCTTGGAGCTCGTTGCCGCCGAGCAGATTGCTGCACGCGGAGGTCAAGAAGATCCCGGCGCGACCGGCACCTGAGATCCGATTGTTGCGAAACACGTTGTCCGTCATCGCAATGGGGCGCGACGATGTACCCGATGCCGCCCGGATGCCGTATACGACCGCGCCATCGAAGGTGTTCTGCTCGATGATGCTCGCGTCAAGATCGGCGAACGCGGCCGAGTTCTGCCACGGGCCCTGGACCGTGTTTCTCGCAATCACGACATTCGCGCCGTCCCGTACCCGCAGACCCCCGAAACTCGGGACATCGTGCCCTGCCGCCGTTGTCGTGATTGTATTGTCCTCGATGCGCGTACCGTCGATGCCGGCCTGCAGATGCACGCCAGTGAATGAGCCGCTGGATCGGAATTGGTTACCGCTCACCAGGGCGTTCGGTGTCGCATGGAAGAACCCGCAGCTGCCGGCGTGCAAGGCGGGGCTGCACAGCACGCTGTTATTCGTGAAGCGTACGTCGGCGACCTCATCGGCGAAAAAGACATCGTCTGCATTGCTTCCGTCCAGCACCAACCGGTCCACGGTGATGCCGTTCGCGGCGACCCTGAGCAGTACGATCACGCCCGCTCCCCCTTGAGCGAAGAGCCCCGAGCCCGGCGTGGCACAGGTGAGCGTGACGTGTGGAGTC
The DNA here is from genome assembly GCA_050733275.1 of Gemmatimonadales bacterium. GTDB lineage: Bacteria > Gemmatimonadota > Gemmatimonadetes > Gemmatimonadales > GWC2-71-9 > 20CM-2-65-7. The sequence continues at coordinate 6,381 of JBOHSP010000117.1, read as the reverse complement.
CTGGCGGTCATGTCGGCGGCTATGCCGATCAAGCCCTCTATGGCAATCACCGCGCCGGGCGCGGCAGTCGCCAGCGCGTCACGCAACTGGCTCTCCGTTGTGACGACAACGTTTGGCGTGGGACATGCGGCTTGGCCTTCCGTGGAGAAGCTCGGGACTACAGGCGTGGCGGGGTCGCCACAGGCCAACACACACACCGCCATCCCGGCTCCGGTGCGCATCCCGGTCCTCATAGGTCCCCCTCGCTATTCGAGTAGATCCACATACCCGGCGCGGGGGGCTCCAGGTCACGTCCTCGCGTCGCCCACGTTCAATGACTCAATCGTGGCAGCAGGTCGATGAGCAGCAGGGCTCGGCCGCGCCACTCCCTGCCGCCATTACCGTCTCCGCCGTCAATTCCGGCTGCGTGTCGCCGACCTTCACGACAAACACCTCCCAGCGATAGCCGTTCGGGTCCGTCACCCACACCTTGTCCTGCAACGCATAGCAGCAGTCGGTGTTCTCCTCCTCGAACGTCGCGAGCCCTTCGGCCTTCAAGCGCTCGGCCGCCGCGCGCACGGCCTCCGTGGACTGCACCTGAATCCCGAGGTGGTTCAGCGCGCCAGGCATGGCAATGCGACCGGAGGCGTTGAGCGTGAGATTCAGCTCCGGCTCGGCGACGTCGAACTTGGCGTAGCCGGGCTTGAGCTTGGCCGGCTCGAGACCGAGGAAGGTGCGATAGAACCGCACTGACTCCTCGAAGCGCGGTGTGTTGAGGGCGACATGCATTTTCATTTGTTTGCTCCTTTCAGGGCGCTCACCGGCACGAGGCCGCTGCGGGTGCAGCATTCGGCGTACAGGAACGCGAGCAGCGCGCGCAGGCCTGCGGCGTCGGCGCGGTAGCGCAGGTACTTCCCCTCCCGCGTGACCGTCACCAGGCCTTCGCGCTGCAGCGCATCGAGGTGGTGCGACAGCGTGGACGCGGGAATGTCGAGGTGCTCCTGAATCTCGCCCACGACCATCCCCCGCCCGGCAGCCGACAACAGCAGGCGCATGACGGCAAGCCGCGCCTCATGGCCGAGGGCGGCGAATTGGGGGGCGAAGCGCAGCGCGAGCGTCATGTCCACGCTTCGATAATACTAGAATTGTCGGATTCAGTCAACGGGCCGGCGCGGTCTCGCCTCCGGCCTTCACCACCGCCACCAGCTCGCCCCCCTCCACCACCTCGTCGTCTCCAATCAGCGACCCATCCACTCGCGCTCCCCGCACCCTCACGTTCGAACCGAGAATGCTGTGCGCAACCTCGCTGTCGATGACCGTACTCCCCGCGCCGAGGGACACGTTGGGACCGATCGTGCAGTTGCGCAGCGTCAGCCCCTCCTCGAGGTACACGGGATCCTTGAGCGTGACCTCCGGCGGCACCTCGTTCGGCCGCCGCGCCCGGCCGTGCTCGAGCAGGTGATGGTTGGTGGCGAGCAGCGTGTCCACCTTGCCGCAGTCGTACCACCCGGTCACCTCGCCCACGACGAGTTTCTTGCCGCGGTCCACCATGTACTGGAACGCGTCGGTGAGATAGAACTCGCCGCCCACGCCGGGTGCGCTCCGCATCACGTGCGCGATGCCCTCGAACAGCGTGCGCCAGTCGCGGATGTAGTACAAGCCGATGTTCGCGAGTCGCGACACGGGGGTCTGGGGTTTTTCGACGATGCGCGTCATGTGTCCCCGCGCGTCCGTCACGATCACGCCAAAGCGCTGGTAGTCCTCGACTTCCTTGGCCCACAGGATGCCGTCGGCGTCGGTCGTGCGCACGATCGACAGATCGGCGTCGAACAACGTGTCCACGAAGATGATCATCACCGGCCCGTCCACGAACGGCCGCGCGAGATCGATGGCGCCGGCGGTGCCGTCCAGCCGCTGCTGCTCGATGAACCGCGCCGGGACCTTGTACTGCGTGGTGATGTAGCGCTCGACCTGCTCCTTGAGGTGCCCCGTGATGACGATCAGCTCCTCGAGATCGAGGCCGCGCACCATGTCCATCACGTAGTCCATCACCGGCCGGCCCGCGACCTTGAGGAGCGGTTTGGGCACGTGCTTGGTGAGCGGCAGCAGGCGCGTGCCCTTGCCCGCCAGCGGCACGATCACCTTCATGCGGGGGGCACCCGGCCGTAGCGGTCCTTGAGCCGCACCACGTCATCGAGCTCGGGCGTCGAGGCCTCGAGCAGGTCGCTCGCCACAACCGCCTCGAACTGATGGATGAGCCGGGGCTGGATGTGGAACGCCCCGCCCGCGGGCACGCGGCGCTCGATCAGCGCGTCGCCCTGCTGCAGCCGCAACAGGATCTCCCCGGTCAGCACGTAGATCGACTCGTCCTTCCGGTTGTGATACTGCAGGCTCAACACGTGGCCCGGCTCGATGTGCAGGATCTTGCCGACGTAGCGGTCGGTCTTCGCCCAGATGAGCTCGTAGCCCCAGGGCTTTTCCACGCGGTAGGGCAGGTCGCTCATAGACGATTGCGGATTGCGGATTGGGGATTGCGGACTGACAGGGCGAGTCCATGAGCAGCGGCGCCCTCCATAACATTCCGCAATCCGCAATCCGAGATCCGCAATTGCGGAATCCGCAATCCGTTCATCGGAGATTCAACTTAAGCGACGAGGGCACCGTCACACACGCCGTCACACACACCCCGCACCCGACGCACCCCTCCGGCTTGAGGACCGGCCGGCCCCGCTCGTCCAGCGCCAGCGCGCGCTCCCCGACGGGACACGCGCGGGCGCACACGCCGCAGGCCTGATCGTGGAACGTGATACACCGCTCCGGATCCAGTCGCAGGATGCCCATATGGACGGTGTTCCAGCCGTCCGCGGGCACGGTCAGCGCGCCCGTCGCGCACGAGCGGGCGCACGGCATGTCGGCGCACACGATGCAGGCCTGGAGCGCGGGATCGATGTACGGCGTGCCGGCCGCGAGCCCCGCGCTCGAGGGCGTGGTGCGGATCGCGTGGACGGGGCACGCCGCCACGCAGTCGCCGCAGCGCGTGCACGCCGCGACGAATGCCACTTCGGGCGCCGCGCCCGGCGGCCGGAACCAGCGCCGCGGCGCCACCCGGTCTTCGGTGTACTCGGCCACCTCGTGCAGCAATCGCCCGAGCGTATCCTGGAGGAACCCGCGCCGATCAGGCACCACGTTTCCCGTGTCCCGTATCCCGTATCCCGTTTCCCGACATCAGAAGGAGGGCTCCACGCTCACCAGCCACCGAAACTCGAGCCGCTCGTCAGTGCCCGTCGCCGCGTAGTCCCACCGGTTCACGATCAGGGGGAACTCGACGCGCAGCGTCCACGCGAGGTCGCGCAGCCGCTGTCGCACGAGCACGCCCACGCCGGCGTCGTACAGCGTCGTGTAGCGGCGGCCGGGCGGCGATGCGGGGACGGCCAGCGGATCCACGACGCCGAGGTCGGCGAACGTCTCGAGGGCGACGTCCGACAGCAGACCGCGGCGGCGCAGCAGGCTGCGCGTGGCTTCGAGATTCAGCGCCACGGCCCAGCGACCGCCGAGCTCGCGACCGAATCCCCGCAGGTTGGCGTTGCCGGGCGCATGATAGTGAAAGCCCTCGCGCACGAACAGCGCGCCCCGGCTGCGCAGCAGGGGATTCGTGAAGGTCTCGTAGGGGTCCGCGCCGGCGAGGGGGATACGGCGCTGGCGCGGCGGCGGATTGTCCGCGAGATATCCGCCCGCGAACAGCCGGACGCCGAGCACCGAGCCCCACGCGACCGGCGCCCGCACGCTGAGCTCGGCGGTGGCGCGGCCGAACGGCTCGACATCGTAGCGATCCTCGGACACCACGCCCTGGCCGGGAAAGCGGTACACGACGCCGATCCGCGCGCCCGCGCGCCCGGCCCAGCGGGTCTCCCCCCGTCGCGCGGAGAGCGACATCCAGGGGCCCAGCTCGACCGTCCCCGCGTCGTCCCACAACCGCCGGTCGAGGTAGCCGAGGTCGGTCGTGGACATCCAGATCGCGTCGAATCCGGCGTGCCGATCCGGGCCGAAGCCGAGGTGGCGGCGCAGCGAGCGGTCCACGGCGAGGGCGACGCCGGTCCGTCCCTCGACGTACCAGGCGGCCGCGCTCGCCTCGGTGCGGGGCAGCGGCCGGCTCACCGGATTCGCGAACCGGACGTAGGCCCCGAAGCGCCGCGTCGCGCCGGCGTCCAGCCCGTAGGAGAGCAGCACCAGGCTTCGCTGGAAGCGCCCCAGGTAATTCTCGCGCACGCGCAGCGCGACGGTGGCCCCGCCGTAGTCGGTGTGCCAGCCCAGCGGCAGCAGCGCGCTGACGATGCGGTCGCGGCGGGCGGTCTCGCGCGTGGGATCGTCGAGCCTCACGCTCCGGGCGGCGCGGCCGGCGAACAGCCGCCGTTCGCGGTTGTTCAGCGCGTTCCAGTCGTGCGCCCGCAGCCGGGGGTCGAGCATCAGCCGCCCGGGCTTGCGGTCGCTGACGAACTCGACGCGCTCGACTTCGGGCTGGCCGCTCGCGCGCGCATAGATCGCGGTGCCGTCGCCGATCTCCACGGGCATCCAGCCGTCACCCAGCCGCTCGACCGTGACCGTCGTCAGCCAGCGGCCCCCGGCGATCGGCCGGCGCCGCACATCCGCGAGCCGGTAATCGATCAGCGGCGTGGCGTGCAGCCACTGCCCGAACAGCCACTGCAGGTCCTGTCCCGAGACCTCCTCGGCCACGCCGCGGAACGCGTCCTCATCCACGTGCTTGAGGCGCCAGCGATCATAGTACACCCGCAGGATGCGACGCATCGTCTCGTCGCCGACGACGTAGCGGAGCTGCTGAAGAAACAGGTGCCCCTTGGAGTAGATCATCACGTTGTACGTCAAGAAGTCGCGGTAATGCTCGCTGATCATCGAGACCGGCTCGCTCCAGCGATCCAGATCCCAGAACAGCACCTCTTCCTCGAGACCGCCGTAGCTGCTGCCCTGTCCCTGCGCCTCGAAAAACCAGGCCGACTGGAAGCTCGTGAAGCCCTCGTCGAGCCACCCCTCGCGCCATTCGTTGTTCGCGAGGACGCCCATCGTGTAGTTGTGCCCGACCTCGTGGACGATGAGCCCCAGGCCCGCGCTGCCGTTCATGACCACCATCGGGAACTCGGTGCCGCCGCCCTCGATGCGGTGCAGGTTCGTGATCTGGGGCCAGGGGAACCTGCCAAAGAGCTGATCCAGCCAGCGCAGCGCCGTCTCGGTGCGCCGTACCGCGATGCCGTTGCCCCACGTAGCGCTGTCGCCGGGCAAATAGAGCACGCGCACGACGACGTCGCCGTAGCGGCCCTGCTCGTAGCGATACTCGGGATTGAGGGAAAACGCGAAGTGATGGACGGAGTCGGCGTAGAATTGCACGCATTTCGTCCCGGTTTCACGCAGGCCAGTCACGTTACACGCGTCGTTGGCACTCGCGAAAAACATGCCTTGCGCCCGAGCTCGCTCTGCATACTCCCGGGTATACCAGTGACGTTGATAATCCACCGGGACAGCCGGATTCGCATTCGTGCGCTCCCAACCGGGATCTCCAAGCACAGGCACCCCGGTGGCTCCGATGACTTGATCTTCCGCGACGAACAGCGTGACTCTGTAGCTGGCGAATTCGCCATAAAATTCGCCTGCTGGATAGAGTGGATGCGCCTGCCAGCCGTACTTGTCGTAGACCGCGACTTTCGGATACCACTGCGCGAAATCGAAGCGCCGGCCCTGCCTGCCCTGGCGCCGCGGCAGCGTGGACAGCCGGGCCTGCCAGTCGATCTCCACGACCATCGAGTCTCCGGGCGCGAGCGGCCGGGGCAGCGTCCAGCGGGCGATCGTGGAATCGGGGGCGTAGGGATACTCGGGCAGCTGCCGTTCGCCCATCACGACCGCGTTGGTGATGCGCTCGAAGGCGTAGTCGGGATCCCGGAGGCGCTGAAACCGCACGCGCTCCTCCGCCGCGTCCGCCGCGGCCCAGCGCGAGCCGGGCCGGAACGCGTTGAGGTACTGGTGCACGGCGAACTCGCGCAGCGTGTCGGGCGACTGATTGTGATAGCGGATCCGGGCGCGGCCGGTGAGGACGCCGGTCGATTCCGCCAGCGCAGCCGAAATCTCGTAGGCGACCCGCTGCTGCCAGTAGGTCGTGTCGGGAGTGTCGGCGAGCCCGGCGCCGAGCGCAAGCAGCAGCGCAAGCATGATGAGGGAATCTCGCGTGTTTCGGACCCCGCTCGCAAGGAAAGGAGAGCGGTCCCCGGCGACCTCCGCCGCACAATGGGTCTCCACTTTTCCTGGAGGACCCATGCTGAAACGGATGCTGGCCACGGCCGGTCTCACGGCGCTGCTGCTCGTCGCGGGGTGCGGCGATCGCACGCCCGTCAATCCGGC
>JBOHSP010000116.1:0-3551 GCA_050733275.1 Gemmatimonadales bacterium | reverse complement strand
GCCGTGCGCGGTCCCGTCGGCGACCTGACCCGGCTGGCGCGCGAGCTCGCCGGGCGCCAGGCGGAGCGGGCGGGCGAAACGGGAGAGCGGCTCGGCCGGCTGGCCCGGGAGCGCGAGGTGCTGATGTGGCTGGTGCTGATCGCGACGGCGGTGACGGGCGTGATCGTCGGCGCGTTCACGCTGCGCTGGGTCGAGGCGCCGCTGGTGCGCCTGGTGACCGCGGCGGAGCGATTCGGCAGCGGCGACATGCGTCCCGTGACGACCGGACGGATGCCGCGCGAGTTCCAGGTCCTGGCGGATGCGATGCGCCAGATGGGCGAGCGGCTGCGCGGGATCGTGGGGGAGGTGGTGGGATCGGCGGACACGATCGCCCGCTCGGCGAGCGACCTCTCCGCCGTGACGGAGGAGCTGGCGGCGGCGTCGAGCGAGGTCGCCACGGCGATGGTCGAGATCTCGGGGGGCGCGGAGCATCAGCGCAATGAGCTGAACGCGACGCAGGCGGGGCTCGAGCAGTTGCGCGGGGCGGGCGCGGAGATGGCCGAGGCCGCGGCGCGGGTGGCGCAGCTCGCCGCGGAGATCCGCACGGTGGCGGACCGCCACCGCGGCGACGTCGCGGCCGCGGGCAGCACGCTGCTCGACGTGCGGGAAGTCGTGCGGACGACGGCCACCGAGGTGACGGAGCTGGCGCAGCAGAGCGCCGCGATCGATGACTTCGTCGACCTCATCAAGCGGATCTCGTCGCAGACGAACCTGCTGGCGCTCAATGCCGCGATCGAGGCGGCGCGCGCGGGGGAGCATGGCCGCGGCTTTGCCGTCGTCGCCGAGGAGGTGCGCCAGCTCGCCGACGAGTCGGCGCGGGCCGCCGAGGACGTGGCGCGCACGACCGCCGGCATCCGGGAGCAGGTGGAGGAGGTGACGGCAACGATGGCGGTGGGGCAGGCCAAGGTGCGCGGCATCGAGTCCGTCGCGGAAGGCGCCGCCCGCGGGCTGGCCGAGATCGTGGCCGCCGTGGAACAGGTGGAGCAGGCGGCGGCCCGGGTCACCCGCGCCGCGCAGGAGAACCGGCAGGTGACCGAGCAGCTCGGCGCGCGGGCCCTGCAGGTGGTTGCGCGGGCGGTAGCGCACGCGGCGAGCGCGGAACAGGTGACGGCCGCGACCGAGGAGCAGGGCGCATCCTCGCAGGAAATGGCCGCGGCCGCCGGCGAGCTACTCCAGGCGGCCGAGAAACTGCGCGGGCTGGTCCAGGGCTTCCGGGTCTAGCGGCGGCTCTTCTTTTTGGCCTTCTTGGCCGGCGCCTTGGCGGCGCGCTTCGCGACGTGCGGTTTGCGCTTCAGGGGACCGCCGCCCCCGCGCAGCGCATCCTGCACCTCCGTGAGCACGCGGTCGCCTTCGTCCGCCCCGATCAGCCCGCGGCGGACGGCGTAGCGGATCAACTCTTCGGCGTCTCCGGGGGTGAGCTCCGCAAGGCCGACCGCAGCCCGCATCGCTTTGATGAGGGCATCGGCCACCGGACTGCGCAGCACGCTGGCGATGCCAGGGAGGGCGTCGAGCAGCGAGGAGATCTGGGATCCACCGAGCTCGGCTGGCATGAAAGGTCGCGCCAAGCTACAGCGGGCCCCCGGGGCCGTCAAGAATTTGCCCCACTTCCAGACCGGGGTACATTTCGGCACTGGAGGCCAGCCACCGTGGGCCGGAGAGGCATCAAGGAGTTTCGCGCGCCGGAAGCGCTGGCGCTGATCGGGGCAGACCGGGAGCACCAGCCGCTGGTGTGTCCCTCGTGCGGCACGCGCACCATCCAGCGCGCGCCGCGCCGCCGGCCGGGCCGCGTGCCCGAGCGGGTGAGCCTGACGTGCGCCTCCTGCGGCCGCCACGCGTTCTACATCACGCGTGGCGACGAACCGCCGCGGGATGCGACGATGGACCCGCGCTTGAGCCCCAGTCCCCGCAGCCACGGAAAGGAGATCGAGTTCCAGCGTGGCCGGTGACGCCATCCAAATGATGGGCACGGTGACCGAGGTGCTGCCCAACACGACATTCCGCGTGCAGCTCGAAAATGGCCACCAAGTGCTGGCCTACGTCAGCGGCAAGATGCGGAAGAACTACATCCGGATTCTCCAGGGAGACCGCGTCGCGGTGGATCTCTCGCCCTACGACCTGACCCGGGGGCGGATCACCTACCGCTACAAGTGACCGCCTTCGCCCCCCCGTTCGCCGCCGCCCCCGCCGTTCGACTCTCCCGCGTGATGTAATGGAGCAACGCCTCCACCTCCTCGTCCGTCAGCCGGAGGTCGGGCATCCGCACGCCGCCGGATTGCGCCAGGAGCGCCTGGGCGGCCGAGTCCGAGTCCAGCAGGGAGGACGGCGTCTTGATGAATCGGCGGAGCCAGTCCAGCTCGCGGCGGGCCGTCGCCCCGGCCAGATCGGGCCCGATGCGCACGCCCGCCCCGATCGTATGACAGCCGATACACCCTCGGCTGGTGAACAGCGCCTCGCCGTTTTGGGCCATCGCCGCCTCCGGTTCGAGACAGGCGCGCGACGAGTCCTGCGCGGCGAGCGGGCCGGCCAGTGCGGCGAGGCCGAGCAACGGGATCGTGATCCTGTGCATGGTCATGACGGTGTCCGGAACAAACGGTCCCAACGGATACGAAACGGATGCATGGCGACGCTCATGTAGATGAACAGCGGTCGCCCGCGGATGTGGGCACGCGGGAGAAAGCCCCAGAAGCGGCTGTCGTAGGACTGGTCGCGGTTGTCACCCATGACGAAGTAGTGACCCGGTGGCACGACGATCGGTCCCCAGTCGTGCGTCGTCGGCCGGTAGGTCTCGGGGTTCGGGCCGATGTAGTGCGGCAGCTGCCAGGCACGGAACTGCCGCAGCCGGAACTCGTCTTCGGGAACGGGCGTGAGACCGCTGCGCAGGGCGTAGGGCTCCGCGAGCACCCGGCCGTTGCGAATCACGGTGTCCCGGCGCATCGCGAGCGTGTCACCCGGCCCGCCAATCACCCGCTTCACGATGTTCAGATTCGGCGTCGAATCCTCCACCGACCGGAACACCACAACCTGATCGCGCCGTGGCGTACCGAGCGACGGGAGCCGGCCGAAATGGATGCCCGTCAGCGGGATCTCCAGCTCGCCGCCGTACACCGCTTTGTTGACGAACAGGAAGTCCCCCACCAGCAGGGTGTTCTCCATGCTCGAGGACGGAATGCGGAACGCCTCGACGAGATAGGAGCGCAGCACGATCCAGATGAGCAGCGCCACCCCGATCGCCTTGGCCCAGCTGATCGCTTCGTCCTTGGCCGACTTGCGGGGGCGGGGCTGCGTCGGGACCGGCGGGGGGTTGGGACGCGAGCCCGGCGCGGCACCGCGGGAAGGCGCCGTCATGGCAGCATTGGGAACATAGGCCACGCAAGCTAGACGCGGTCTCGCCACACGCGCAAGCGCGCGGGCGCGCACGGGAGGGTGTTAGATTAAGCGCCCATGAGTTCCCCCCTCGATCCACCCGGGCCGCCGCCGCCGGGGCGCGGCTCGCGGCAACCGCTGCTCGATCC
>JBOHSP010000115.1:0-12730 GCA_050733275.1 Gemmatimonadales bacterium | reverse complement strand
GGTGTGGCCAAGCCCGCCGTCGCCAAGCGGCCGCGCGCTTCCGCGATTGCCGCGGCGCCGCTGGTCGAGGCCCCCCCTCGGGAAGACCCGGCCGCGCCCGCCGCTCCGGCGCAGGTCCCCGCGGAGTTCGCCGCGGCGGAGTATCAGGCTGCCGAGCAGCGCCTCGGCACGCTGCTGCGGGCGCTGGTCGAGTCGGACAGCTCCGACCTGCACCTGCGCGTGGGCGAGCCGCCGTTGTTCCGCACCCACGGCGAGATCAAGCGGCAGGACGGCTCGGCGCTCAGCGTCCAGGACCTCGAGCTGCTGATCCTCTCCATCATGCCGGAGCGTAACCGCGCCGACTGGAAGGAAAGCGGCGACACCGACTTCGCCTACGAGATCGCCGGCGTGGCGCGCTACCGCGTGAACGCGGCGCGCGACCGCAAGGGCCCCGTGGCGGTATTCCGGGTGATTCCCGCCAAAGTCGTGACCGTGGAGGAGATGGGGATCTCCGAAGAGGTGCAGCGACTCTGTTATCTCACGAAGGGGCTGGTGCTGGTCACCGGGCCGACAGGTTCGGGGAAGTCCACGACGCTGTGCGCGCTCATCGACCTCGTCAACCGCAGCCGGTCCGACCACATCATCACGATCGAGGACCCGATCGAGTTCGTGCACGAGAACAAGAAGTGTCTGATCACGCAGCGCCAGGTACACGTGCACACCGAGAGCTTCAAGACGGCGCTGCGGGCGGCGCTGCGCGAGGACCCCGACATCGTGCTGGTGGGCGAGATGCGCGATCTCGAGACGATCGCCATCGCGATCGAAACGGCCGAAACCGGCCACCTCGTCTTCGGCACGCTGCACACCACGACCGCGGCGTCCACCGTGGACCGGATCATCGACCAGTTCCCCGCCGACCGGCAGGCGCAGATCCGCGTGATGCTCTCGGAGTCGTTGAAGGGTGTGATCTCGCAGACGTTGTGCAAGAAGATCGGCGGCGGGCGGGTGGCGGCGCGGGAGATCCTGCTCGCCACGCCCGCGATCTCGAACCTGATCCGTGAGGCCAAGGTCTTCCAGATCCCGTCGATCATCCAAACGAGCAAGAAGCTGGGGATGCTCACGCTGAACGACGCGCTGCTCGACCTCGTGGAGAAGAAGCTCGTCGGGCCCGACGAGGCCTACGTGAAATCAGTCGAGAAGGTCGGGCTCGCCGCGGCCCTCAAGGCGAAAGGCTTCAAGCTGACGGCCCTCGCGGAGGCCTGACTCGTCCTTAGGAACTAGCTCCGGCGTACGATTGCCGTATGTTCCCGGGAGCTAGTGTTTTCCCCTATCTCACCCTTGTTCCGAGAGAGGGGCCATGGCGTTTCTGGAGCGTTCCCCCACGACCCCCAAGCCACCCTTTTCCGCTTCCACGACCCCACCCGCCCCGGGCGCTGATCTGTTCGCCCGTCATCTCCTCGCCGCGCTGCTCGAGTTCCGCGAGGGCAACTTCGCCGTCCGCCTCCCCACGGGGCTGCCGGGCCTCGAGGGCAAGCTTGCCGACGCGTTCAACGAGGTGGTGACCCTCAGCGAGCGCCGCGCGCGGGAGATCGCGCGGATCAGCCGCATGGTGGGACAGGAGGGCAAGGTCAAGGAACGGCTCCGGGTCAACGGCCTCATGGGGGCGCGGGCGGAGGAGTTGACCGCGATCAACACGCTGATCGACGACCTGGTCTGGCCCACGATCGAGGTGACCCGCGCCGTGGGCGCGGTCGCCAAGGGCGACCTCAGCCAGGCGATGGATCTGGAGGTGAACGGGCGGCCGCTGGAGGGCGAGTTCCTGCGCTCGGCGAAGCTCGTGAACCGCATGATCGACCAGCTCGCGGTGTTCACGGCGGAGGTGACGCGCGTCGCCCGCGAGGTCGGCACCGAGGGCAAGCTGGGCGGCCAGGCCAAGGTGCGCGGCGTCTTCGGCGTCTGGAAGGAGCTCACCGAGTCGGTCAACCAGATGGCCGGCAACCTCACCGCGCAGGTGCGCAACATCACCGACGTCACCATCGCCGTCGCCAGCGGCGATCTCTCGAAAAAGATCACCGTCGATGTGCGGGGCGAGATCCTGCAGCTCAAGGAAGCCATCAACACGATGGTGGACCAGCTCCGCTCGTTCGCGGCGGAGGTGACGCGCGTGGCCCGCGAGGTGGGCACCGACGGCAAGCTGGGCGGCCAGGCCGTGGTGCCCGGCGCGGCCGGCACGTGGAAAGACCTCACGGACTCCGTGAACGCGATGGCGTCGAACCTGACGGCGCAGGTGCGCAACATCGCGGGCGTCACGACCGCCGTCGCCCGTGGCGACCTGTCCCGCAAGATCACGGTGGACGTGAAAGGCGAGATCCTGGAGCTCAAGAACACCATCAACACCATGGTGGACCAGCTCAACGCGTTCGCGTCCGAAGTGAGCCGCGTGGCCCGCGAGGTGGGCACCCAGGGCCGCCTCGGCGGGGAGGCGATCGTCCCCGGCGTGGCGGGCACGTGGAAGGACCTGACCGATTCGGTCAATGCGATGGCGACCAACCTCACCGCCCAGGTCCGCAACATCGCCGAAGTGACGACGGCGGTGGCGCGCGGCGACCTGTCGCGCAAGATCACCGTGGACGTGCAGGGCGAGATTCTCGAGCTGAAGAACACGATCAACACGATGGTCGATCAGCTCAACGCCTTCGCCTCCGAGGTGAGCCGCGTGGCGCAAGAGGTGGGTACCGAGGGCAAGCTGGGCGGGCAGGCCGAGGTGCCCGGCGTGGCCGGCACGTGGAAGGCGCTGACCGACAACGTGAACTCGATGGCGTCGAACCTCACCGGCCAGGTGCGCAACATCGCGGACGTGGCCACCGCCATCGCCCGCGGCGACCTGTCGCGCAAGATCACGGTGGATGTGAAAGGCGAGATCCTGGAGCTCAAGAACACCCTCAACACGATGGTCGATCAGCTCAACGCCTTCGCGTCCGAGGTGACGCGCATGGCGCGCGAGGTGGGCACCGACGGCAAGCTCGGGGGCCAGGCGGCGGTCTCCGGCGTGGCGGGGACGTGGAAGGACCTCACCGACTCGGTGAACCTCATGGCCTCGAACCTCACCACCCAGGTGCGTAACATCGGCGCGGTGACCACCGCCGTGGCCCGCGGCGATCTGTCGCGCAAGATCACGGTCGACGTGCGGGGCGAGATCCTCGAGCTCAAGAACACCATCAACACGATGGTCGATCAGCTCAACGCCTTCGCGTCGGAGGTGACGCGCGTGGCGCGCGAGGTGGGCACCGACGGCAAGCTCGGCGGCCAGGCGGCGGTGCCGGGCGTCGCCGGCACCTGGAAGGACCTCACCGACTCGGTGAACGTGATGGCCGCGAACCTGACCGACCAAGTGCGCGGCATCGTGCGCGTCGTGACCGCGGTGGCGGAGGGCAACCTGCACCAGAAGCTGACCGTGGAGGCGAAGGGGGAGGTCGCGGCGCTCGCCGAGACCATCAATAGCATGACCGACACGCTCGCGACGTTCGCCGAGCAGGTGACGAACGTGGCGCGCGAGGTGGGCGTGGATGGCCGGCTCGGCGGCCAGGCCAACGTGCCGGGCGCGGCGGGAACGTGGAAAGACCTGACCGGCAACGTGAACCTGCTGGCGGCGAATCTCACGACCCAGGTGCGCGCCATCGCGGAGGTGGCGACCGCCGTGACCCAGGGCGACCTGACGCGCTCGATTCAGGTCGAGACGCGCGGCGAGGTGGCGGACCTCAAGGACAACATCAACACGATGATCCGCAACCTGCGCGCGACCACGGAGAGCAATGAGGAACAGGACTGGCTCAAGACCAACGTCGCGAAGTTCACGCGCATGCTGCAGGGCCAGCGCGACCTCGTCACCGTAGGCAAGATGCTGCTCTCCGAGCTGGCGCCGCTGGTCAAGGCGCAGCTCGGCGCGATCTACCACCTGCAGCGCGACCCCACCCAGGCGCGCGGCGGCTGGCTGATGCCGCTCGCGGCGTACGCCCACGATCTCAGCCGCCTGCGGCGGCTCGCGCTGGGGGAGGGACTGATCGGGCAGTGCGCGGTCGAGCAGCAGCGCATCCTGCTGGAGGACGTGCCGTCCACCTACGCCCGCATCCGCTCCGGGCTGGGCAGCGCGCGGCCGCGGAACGTGGTCGTCCTCCCGGTGCTGTTCGAGGGTGAGACCCGGGCCGTGATCGAGCTGGCGGCGCTGGACGGCTTCACGCCCACGCACCTCGCCTTCCTCGACCAGCTCACCCAGTCGATCGGCGTGGTGCTCAACACCATCGAAGCGACGATGCGCACGGAGAACCTGCTGCGGCAGTCGCAGAACCTCACGGTGGAGCTGCAGACCCGCCAGACCGAGCTGCAGAGCACCAACGAAGAGCTGGCCACCAAGGCCCGGCAGGTGGAGCTGCAGAATCAGGAAGTCGAGCAGGCGCGGCGCGCGCTGGAGGAGCAGGCGGCCGAGCTCGCGCTCGCCTCGAAGTACAAGTCGGAGTTCCTCGCCAACATGTCGCACGAGCTGCGCACCCCGCTCAACTCGATCCTGCTGCTGGCACAGCAGCTCGCGGAGAATGCGGCCGCCACGCTCACGCCCAAGGAGGTGGAGTTCGCCCGCAACATCCACTCCGCCGGCGCCGACCTGCTCACGCTGATCACGGACATCCTCGACCTCTCCAAGATCGAGTCCGGCACCGTGACGGTGGAAGCGGAAACCGTGACGTTCGACGGGGTGCGCGAGAGCGTGCTGCGCACCTTCCATCACGTGGCCGAGTCCCGGGGCCTGGGGCTGCGCGTGGAGGTAGACCCCGACTTGCCGGACACGCTCACCACCGACGCCAAGCGGTTGCAGCAGATCCTGAAGAACCTGCTGTCCAACGCGTTCAAGTTCACCGAGCGGGGGCAGGTCACGATGGCGGTGCGGCGGGCGCTGGACGGCTGGTCGCTGGACCACCCCGTGCTGGGCACCAGCGAGCAGGTCGTGGCGTTCGCGGTGACCGACACCGGCATCGGCATTCCGGTCGAGCACCAGAAGCTGATTTTCGAGGCGTTCCACCAGGCCGACGCCGGCACCAGTCGCAAGTTCGGCGGCACCGGGCTCGGCTTG
Source organism: Gemmatimonadales bacterium (assembly GCA_050733275.1). GTDB lineage: Bacteria > Gemmatimonadota > Gemmatimonadetes > Gemmatimonadales > GWC2-71-9 > 20CM-2-65-7. The sequence goes on along the minus strand of JBOHSP010000115.1, from coordinate 7,629 downwards.
GCGATCAGCCGCGAGCTCGCGGCGCTGCTGGGCGGCGAGATCCGGGTGGACAGCGAGCCGGGCGTGGGGAGCACGTTCACCCTGTACCTGCCGCTCGCCTATGTGGGCCCGACGCGCGCCGTGACGACGACCGCGCGCGACGCGGCCGTCCAGGCGCCGGTGCTCGCGGTGGCCCGGGCCGAGGTGACCGTGCCCGACGACCGCGACAGCATCGTCCCCGGCGACCGCACGCTGCTGATCGTGGACGACGACGTGCATTACGCGCGCATCCTGCTGGGCCTGGCACGGGCCAAGGGGTTCAAGGGCATCGTGGCGACGCGGGGCCAGACGGCGCTGGCGCTGGCGCGCGAGTACCGCCCCACGGCCATCACGCTCGACGTCTTCCTCCCCGACACGCTGGGCTGGTCGGTGCTGAGCAGCCTCAAGCTCGATCCCGCTATCCGGCACATCCCGGTGCAGATGATCTCGATCGACGAGGAGCGCCAGCACGGGCTCGCGCACGGGGCGTTCTCCTATCTCGTGAAGCCGGCCACTACGGCCGACCTCGACGCCGCGCTCGAGCGCCTCCGGACGTACGTCGAGCCGCACACCAAGCGCCTGCTGGTCGTGGAGGCCGACGAGGTCGAGCGGCGCGGCATCGTCCAGCTGCTCGCGCACGACGACATCGAGATCACCGCCGTCGGCACGGGGAGCGAGGCGCTGCACATGCTGTTCGAGTCCCGCATCGACTGCGCCGTGGTGGACCTGCGGCTGCCGGACATGAGCGGCTTCGACCTGCTGGAGCGGGTGCAGGCGGAGCCCCGGCTGCGCGACATTCCGATCGTCGTCTACACGGGCCAGGAGCTGACGCCCGAGGACGAGGAGCGGCTCACGGCGCTGTCGAGCAGCGTGGTGCTGAAGGACGTGCAGTCCCCCGAGCGGCTGTTCGATGAAACGGCGCTGTTCCTCCACCGGGTCATCGATCGGCTGCCCGAAGCCAAGCGCCAGCTGCTCGACCGGCTGTACGGCTCGATCGAGGTGCTGCGCGACCGCCGCGTGTTGATCGTGGACGATGACGCGCGCAACATCTTCGCGCTGACGACGCTGCTCGAGAACGAGGGCATGGACGTGCTGGGCGCGACGAGCGGGCGGCAGGCGATCGAGATCGTCCGGAACACACCCGATCTCGCGGCCGTGCTGATGGACATCATGATGCCGGACCTCGACGGCTTTGTCACCATACGCGAGATCCGCCGCGATCCGCGCTTCCGGTCGCTGCCGATCCTGGCGCTCACCGCCAAAGCGATGAAGGGCGACCGCGAGAAGTGTCTCGAGGCGGGCGCGTCCGACTACATCGCGAAACCCGTGGACGCGCACCAGCTCACGTCGCTGCTGCGCGTGTGGCTGCACCGCTGATGGTGACGCACCGGGTCGCGGGAACCTCCCGCACCCGCCCGGCGCCGCCGCCGCCCCTGGGGCTCGGGCCGGCGCCGGCGGATGAACCGGTCCAGATCCTGCTCATCGACGATCAGCCGGCCAGCCTGGTCGCGCTCGAGGCGACGCTCGCGGCGACGGGCTGTCGCTTCGTCACGGCGCGGACGCCGGACGAGGCGCTGCTGGCGCTGCTGGACCGCGATTTCGCCGCGATCGTGCTCGACGTCGTCATGCCGACGATGAGCGGGTTCGAGCTCGCGGCGATGATCCGGCGGCGCCAGCGCACGGTGCATATGCCGATCCTGTTCCTCACGGCCCACCTGCCGGAGCGGGAGCACGAGCTGCGCGGCTACGCCGTCGGCGCCGTGGACTATCTCACCAAACCCGTCGCGCCGGAGATCCTGCGCGCCAAGCTCGGCGTGTTCGTGGAGCTGTATCGCAAGCGCCGCGCGCTGCTGCGCGCCAACGTGGAGCTGCAGCGGCAGATCGCCGAGCGCCAGCGCATGGCGGAGGCGCTGCGCACGGCCAACGAGGAGCTCGAGGCGCGCGTGGCCCAGCGCACGGCCGCGCTGGCCGAATCGAACCGCCGCAAGGACGAGTTCCTCGCGATTCTCGCGCACGAGCTGCGCACGCCCCTGTCGGCGCTGTGGTCGGCCACCGAAGCGCTGCGCCTCCCGGCCCCGCGGGCCGAGCTCGCCACGCTCCAGGGCGTGGTCGAGCGCCAGTTGCGCCAGCTCATGCGCCTGACCGACGACCTGCTGGACCTCAACCGCGTCAACCGCGGCAAGCTGCGGTTGCAGCGCCAGCCCCTCGAGCTGGCGCAGGTGATCCACGCCGCCGTCGAGACCACTCGGCCGCTGATCGAGCAACACGGGCACACGGTGACCATTCACCTGCCGCACAAGCCGCTGCGCATCGACGGCGACGCCGCGCGCCTCGCGCAGGTGTTCGCCAACCTGCTCGACAACGCGGCGCGATACACCGAGCCGGGCGGTCACATTCAGCTCAGCGCCGACACCGCGGACGGATACGCCCAGGTGAAGGTGGAGGACACGGGCCGCGGCATCGACCGCGAGCTGCTGCCGCGCGTGTTCGAGCCCTTTACCCAGGGCGGTCCTCCCGGCGAGAGCGGGGGACTCGGGATCGGGCTGCCGCTCGCGCGGCAGCTCCTTGAAATGCATGGCGGCTCGATCGCCGCCTACAGCGCGGGACCGGGCCGCGGTGCCGAGCTGATCGTGCGCCTGCCGCTGCTCGCGGAACCCGCGGAGCGCGAGGGGGCCGGGGCCGGCGGCCAGCTACCGCGCACCCTGCAGCCCGACCGCCGGGTGCTGATCGTGGAAGACGACCACGAGTCCGCCGCGACTCTCAGCGTCATGCTCACGAACTGGGGCCAGCAGACGCGCGTGGCGCACGACGGCGTCGCCGCGCTGGTGGCGGCCGAGCAGTTCCGCCCCGACATCGTGCTGCTGGACGTGGGCCTGCCCCGGCTCCACGGCCACGAAGTGGCCCGCCGGCTGCGCGAGCAGCCGTGGGGCAAGCACGTCCTGGTGATCGCGATCACCGGGTGGGGCCTGCCCCACGACCGCCAGGGCGAAGCCGCGGGCATCGATCACCGCCTGCTCAAACCGATCGATCCGGAGGTGCTGCGCGAGCTGCTCGTCAACGTGCAGCGGGCCGGGGCCCGGGTCAGTTAGGTCTCGCGTCTTCAACCGGAGGTCATGATCCCATGAGCCGTCTCCGTGTCATTCGCCTGCTGTTTGCCGCCGCGCTCGTCGCGGGCGCCGCCTGTCGCGATGCCACCACTCCCCTGACCGATCCTGTCGCCGCGCGCGCCGCGCCGAGCCGCTACGCGCCGCCGCGCGTGCAGGGCTGGTTCGCGGTCATGGCGCGCGAAGGCCTGGCGCTGCCGGGCACCGTGCTGGCCGATTACGATGAAACGACCAATCGGGTGGTCGTCGGCGTCGAGCATGCCGCCGCGGCCGCGAGCATCCGCGGCTTGGCCGCGCGGCTCGGCGTGCCGGCGGCGATTCTGGACGTGCGCGAGATGGAGCCGATCGGCTACGCCGCGACGCTGCGCGACCGCATCGACCCGCGGGTCGGCGGGATCCAGATCCACTTCGGCAACTTCCTCTGTACGCTGGGATTCAACGCCACGGACGGCGGGGAAAACTCGTTCATCACGAACTCGCACTGCACCGACCGGCAGGGCGGCGTGCAAGGCACGACGTATTTCCAGCCGCTCTCGAGCGTGGACGGCGTCGCGATCGCGACCGAAGTCGAGGATCCGCAATACGAGCGCAACATCCCGGGCTGCCCGCGGGGCAGGAAGTGCCGGCGCAGTGACGCCTCGCGCGCCCGGTACAACGCGGGGATCACCTTCGACCTCGGCCGCATCGCGCAGACCAGCGGGCCGAACAACGGATCGATCCAGATCACCGGATCGCTCGACTTCACGGCCGAAGATCTCCGCGATCACTTCCCCGACGGGATCACGCTGCGGAAGGTGGGCCGCACCACCGGCATGACTCAGGGCACCGTGACCGCCACGTGCGTGACGGTCAACGTGTCCGGCTCGAACATTACGCAGATCTGCCAGACGATCGTCGAAAACACGGTGCAGATCGTCGGCGGGGGCGACAGCGGGTCGCCCGTCTACTCGGGAAGCGCGCTCGCGGGCATCCTGTGGGGCGGCAACTCGTCCGGAACGCTGTTCGTCTTCAGCCCGCTCCAGAACATCGAGGCGGAGCTCGGCGACCTCGGCGTTCTCTGATCCCGCTCCCGGGCGCCGCGCGTCTCGCGGCGGCGCTGCTGGCCGGGACGGCGTGCGGGCCGGAGGCGCGGCCCGCGCGCCGCGAGGCCGTGCCTGACTCGCTGCGGCTCGAGCTGCTCGCTCCCGCCGAGGCGCGCGTGGGGAGTGCCGTGCCGCTCACCCTGCGGCTCACGAACGCCACCGATCGGCCCGTGGCAGCGCACTTCCTCGGCCGCGAGATCGCGTTCGATCTCGTGGTGCACAGTGCGGGCGGCGCGGTCGTGTGGCAGCGCCTGAGGGGGGCCACCGTCCCCAGCATCCTGCAAGTGCGTGTACTCGAGCCCGGCGAGACCCTGGAGTGGCAGGATGTGTGGCGGCCGCGCAACACCGGTCGCTATATAGGTAGAGGGCGCGCTGCCCTCCGACGCGCCGGCGCCCCTGCGTACACCGCCCAGGGAGATTCTCGTCAGGTAAACCCCGCTGGAGATCCACCCTCGGAGTTATATCCTCGGTGCGAATCGCAATTCGCTCTCACGATGGATGGCGGCCGCCCTCATTTGGTGTTGAGTTATCAGCCGGTATGGCCCTCGTGCCCTGGCGAGAGCGTAGCAGCAACAAGGGGGATTGCTGATGGCGTTGGACTTCACGTGCCCGTATTGCCAGAAGTACGTCAACCCGGCGTCGCCGGACGCGGAAATGGCGGCGGCCTCAAAGCAGTGGGTGCACAAGGCCTGCTCGGGGCGCGAGCGGTCGCAGGACTCGCGGTCCCAGAAACCCTAACGCGTGGCGTAGGTCCCGAGGACCCGCAGACCCACCGCGAAGCGAAATAATTCCTCGATCGCCTCGCCCAGTGCGCCGGCCGGGCCCCCGACGACGTCCAGATAGAAGAGATACTCCCAGGGCCGTCCCGGCAGCGGCCGGGACTCGATCTTGGTCAGATTGAGGCCGCGCGTGGCGAACGCGCCCAGCGCCCGGTGCAGCGCGCCGGGCGCATTCGGTAGCCGGAACAGGAGCGAGATCTTCGCAGCGGGCTCCGGGGCGGCTGGCTCGCGCGCGACCACGAGAAACCGCGTGTAGTTCTCGGCATGATCCTCGAGCCCTTCGGCGAGCACGGCGGCGCGATACAGCCGCGCGGCCAGACGCGAGGCGATCGCCGCGTCCGCTGCCCCCCCGCCGATCATGAGATCACGAACGCTCCCCGCCGTGTCGTAGGCCGCGACCGCGACGAGATCCGGATGCGTCAGGAAGAAGCGGCGGCATTGCGCCAGCGCGACTGGGTGTGAGGCGACGCGCCGCACCTCCGACAGGGCCGTGCCGGGACGCACGATCAGGCAATGCTGAATGCGCAGCCGCGTCTCGGCCACGACGTGCAACGTGTGCGCGCCGAGGAGATCGTAGTTCTCGTGCACCGATCCCGCCAGCGAGTTCTCGATCGGCACCACGCCGCGGGCCGCTTCGCCACCCTCGACGGCACGGAACAGCTCCTCAAAGGTGGGACAGGCGACGAGCCGCAGCTCCGGGCCGTGCGTCTCCAGCGCCGCGGCGTGGCTGAACGAGCCCGCTTCGCCTTGAATCGCGACGGCGACCGGCGTCACAACGCCGCGTCCGTGACGGCGCCGAGGCTGCTGCTCGACACCAGCCGGGCATACTTCGCCAGCACGCCGGACGTGTAGCGTGGCGGGGGCGGCGCCCAGCGCGCCCGGCGGCGCGCAAGCTCGCCGTCGGGCACGTCGAGCCGCAGCTCGCGGCGGCGCGCGTCGATCGTGATGGGATCGCCTTCCTGGACCAGCGCGAGCAGGCCGCCCAGCGCCGCCTCGGGCGCCACGTGACCGACGACAAAGCCGTGCGTCCCGCCGGAAAAGCGGCCGTCGGTGATCAACCCGACCGTATCGCCCAACCCGGCGCCGACCAGCGCGGCCGTCGGCGCCAGCATCTCCCGCATCCCCGGTCCTCCCCGCGGGCCCTCGTAGCGGATGACAACGACGTCACCCGCCCGGATGTCCCCGGCGAGAATCGCGGCCAGGCACGCTTCCTCGGAGTCGAAGACCCGCGCGGGTCCGGTCATCGCGGACCGTTTGGCTCCGCTGATTTTGGCGACGCTCCCGTCGGCAGCGAGATTGCCCCGCAGGATCACGATGTGTCCCTGCGGGGCGAGCGGGCGGTCCCACGGATGAATCACGTCCTGCTCCGGTGACGGATCGCCCGGCACGTCCGCCAGCACCTCGGCCACCGGACGCCCGTCGATCGTGAGCGCCGCGCCATCGAGCACGCCGTGGGCGAGCAGGAGGCGCATCACCTGGGGGATGCCGCCGGCGCGGTGCAGGTCGGTGGTGACGTAGCGGCCCGACGGCTTGAGGTCGCACAGGACCGGCACGCGCTCGCGCGCCGTCTCGAAGTCGTCCAGCGTGAGCCGCACCCCCGCGGCATGGGCAATGGCGAGCAGGTGGAGCACGGCGTTCGTGGAGCCACCCAGAGCCATCACGACGGCGATCGCGTTCTCGAAGGCGGGACGCGTGAGGATGTGTCGGGGCAGGCGGCGGGCCCGGATGGCCTCGGCCAGGACGGCGGCGGCGCGGGCTGCGCGGTCTCCCGTCTCGGCGTCCTCGGCGGCCATCGTCGACGAGTAGGGGAGGCTCATCCCCATCGCCTCGATCGCGGCGGACATCGTGTTGGCGGTGTACATGCCGCCGCACGAGCCCGCGCCGGGGCAGGCGCGCCGCTCGATCTCGAGCAGCTCGTCCGGTGGCAGGCGTCCCGCGCCGCACGCGCCGACCGCCTCGAACACGCTGACGATCGTCAGGTCGCGACCATCGTAGCGCCCCGGCTTGATGGTGCCGCCGTACACGAAGATGGCGGGAATGTCGAGCCGGGCGATCGCCATCATGGCACCCGGCATGTTCTTGTCGCACCCGCCGATCGCGAGCAATCCGTCCATCCGCTGCGCCCCACAGGCGGTCTCGATCGAGTCGGCGATGACCTCGCGCGAGACCAGCGAGTAGCGCATGCCCTCCGTGCCCATGGAGATGCCGTCGCTCACGGTGATCGTGCCGAAGGTCTGGGGCATGGCGCCGGCGCTCCGCAACGCCGCCTCGGCCCGGCGGGCCAGCCGGTCGAGTCCCGCGTTGCAGGGCGTGATGGTGCTGTGGGCACTCGCGATCCCCACGATCGGCTTGGTGAAGTCGTCGTCGCCGAACCCCACGGCGCGCAACATCGCGCGGTTGGGCGCGCGCGCCGGGCCCTGCGTCACCGACCGGCTGCGGAAGTTGTCGCTCACGATCGCTCCACGAGGTTCGGCTGCCGCCGCGATGCCGAGCGGGGCCCGCCCGCCAGCACCAGCTCCGCGATCCGGGCGCCCATCGCGCTCGTGCCGATGATCGGATCGCCGGGACCCGCGAGGTCGGCCGTACGCGCGCCCGCGTCGAGCGCCGCCGCGATCGCCTGCTCCACGGCGCCGGCCGCCGCCGCGA
>JBOHSP010000114.1:0-15609 GCA_050733275.1 Gemmatimonadales bacterium | reverse complement strand
GTCCTCCGCCGCCCCGCGCGTCGCGGCCGGCTGGGCCACTCGCGTCGCGACCAGAGCGAGGCGCACCGCGCTCGGGCCGGGGCGCTGGAGCTGGCCCATGTCCTGGGATCGATGGCGGCTGCGGCTCGCCATGGCGACCTGGAAGTACGACTGGCCCAGCACCGGATCGAGCGTGCCCACGGGCAGCGTGAGCGTCGCCGCGGCGGTATCGCGGCGTGCGGCGCGATACAGCTTCACCGGGCCGCCGGCGGAGTCGCGCAGCCGCTCGAACGCCGCCCGCGCGAGGATCCCCGCCACCTGATGATGGCCGTGGCCGTCGCGCGGCGTGCCGGAGAACACGGACACGATGATTTGCGGCCGGAAGCGGCGGATCACGTCGAGCACGTCCTTGAGGGTCGAGTCGCGCGGCCAGAAGCGGAACGTTTCCTCGGCGGACTTCGAGAAGCCGAAGTCGTAGGCCCGGGTGAAGTACTGCCGCGCGCCGTCGAGCTCGCGGGCGGCCAGTAGCTCTTCGGTGCGAATGATCCCCAGCTCGGCGCCGAGCTCGGGGCCGATCAGGTTCTGGCCGCCTTCCCCGCGCGTGAGCGAGAGATAGGCGGCCTGGGCGCCGAGGCCGCGCGACACCAGCACCAGCAACTGCGTGTCTTCGTCATCGGGATGCGCGCCGATCACCAGCACGCGCTTGTCGGCGCCGAGGTGACGCAGCAGGCCGGCCAGCTCGGCGACGCCGCCCGTGCCGGGGGGCGCGAACTGCGCGGCGGCGGGAGCGCCGCCGGCCAGGAGGACGAGAACGAGGGCGAGGATTCTGGGCATCAGGGCGCGCGGTAGACGACGCCACCCTTCATAACGAACCGCACGCGTTGCAGTTCCGTGATATCCCGCAGGGGATCACCGGCCACCGCGACGAGATCCGCGTACAGCCCGGGCGCCACGGCGCCGAGCTGCTCCTCCTGGTCCAGCAGCGCGGCCGCCACGGAGGTGGCGGACTGAATCGCCTGCATCGGGCTCATGCCGTATTGCACGTAATACTCGAATTCCTTCGCCTGGTTGATCTCGGTCCAGGGAAACCCGCCGACGTCGGTGCCGAACGCGATGCGCACGCCGCGTCGCAGGGCGCGCGGAAACGCGCGCCGCTGGCGCGCGACCAGCGCCGGCCAGATCCCGCCGCGCGGCGGGGCGACGTACGCGCCCACCGTGACCGTCGGCGCCCAGTACACGTGCTGCCGGACCATCACGTCCATGAGCGAGTCGGTGATGCCATGGCCGTGCTCGATGGAATTGACGCCCGCGCGCAGCGCGGCGGCGATGCCGTCCGCGCCGATGGCGTGAGCGGCGACGCGGCGGCCGAGCCGGTGCGCCTCCTCGACGATGGCGCGCGCCTCGGCGTCCGTGAAATTGACCCAGCTGCGCACCACGCTGTCCGCGCCGGGCGCGAAGTAGTAGCGCCGGTCGCTGTAGTACTTGATCCAGTCCGCCCCGTGGCCCACCTGCTGGCGCACGGCGAGGCGCGCGTTCTCGACGCCGTCCACCGGTTGCACGCCGTGCGGCAGCTCGAGCTCCCAGTTGGGCGAGAGAATCGGGTACATCCCCGTCGGCGCCATGCCGCGCGTCGCGGTGAAGATCCGCGGGCCGGGCACTTCCCCGCGGTTCACCGCGCGCTTCACGTCCACGTCGGTGTACATCGCGCCTTCCGTTTCGACGTCGCGGATCGTGGTGAAGCCGTGCTCCAGCGCGATGCGCGCGTTCCGAGCGGCGAGAATGGCGCGGTAGGGGGTGGACTGATAGAGCAGCTGCTCGTCGTACGAGGCGGAGGTCGGGTCGCCGTTGAGCAGCAGATGGGTGTGCGTGTCGATGAAGCCGGGAAGCACCGTCATCGGCGAGAGATCGATGACGCGGGCGCCGGCCGCCTGCGTCTCGATCTGGGCGAGCGGACCGACCGCCCGGATGCGCTCGCCCTCGATCAGGATCCCGACATTGGTCTGGACCCGGTCCGAGCGCCCGTCGATGAGCCGCCCCGCCCGGATGAGGACGCGCGCGGGAGCGTCCGCCGGGGCGGCCTGGGCCGCCAGCGCCGCCGCTGCGCTGGGCGTGGTAAGCAGCGCGACCACAACACGAAACAGGTGCATCGCCGGGATCTCCATGCAGAGGGCGCGGCAAATCTAGCCGTGGCCCCGGGCGCGCGGTAAGCTAGACCCGGCCGTTCCCCCATCCACGCGGAGGACCCATGCCGATCCTGGTGACCTGTCAATGCGGCGCCTCGTACGATCTCAAGGACGAATTCGCGGGACGGCTGGTCAAGTGCCCGCAATGCGGGCGGGAGCTGCGGGCGCAGGGCGCTCCCGCCGCGGCGCGCCCGCAGGCCGACCCTGTGTTCGAGCGCGACGTCTTCCTGCTGCGCCAGCAGCTCCTCAAGATCTCGGAGAAGTACGACGTGGGCGACGAACAGGGGAACACGATCATTTTCGTGGAGCGGCCGGCGCATCTGCTCCAGAACGTCGGCGCGCTGCTCGCGGCCGTGATCGTGTTTTTTGTCGGGGTGTTCCTCATCGCCACGGTGGTGGAGAGCCTGCCCCCGCAGAGCACCGGGCGCGAAATCCTCGGGCCCCTCGCCGGCGTCGCGCTGCTCGTCGGCGCCCTCGCCGTCGGGATCGCGTTGTCCGCCAAGCGGCACGTGACGTTCTATCGGGATCGCACCAAGCGCGACCGCCTCCTCGACATTCTGCAGGACAAGAAGTTCCAGCCCATCATCGCGACGTACACCGTCCGCGACGCGGACGGGCTGCCGCTCGCCCGGCTCGCGAAGAACTGGCTGTTCAACATCTTCCGCAAGCGCTGGTACGTGCGCGGACCCGACCAGGCGCCGCTGTTCGTCGCCAAGGAAGACTCCGTCATTCTCTCGCTGCTGCGGCGCCTCCTGGGCCCGCTGTTCGGCGTGCTCCGGACCAATTTCGTCATCATGCCGGCGGAGACGGAGGACGTGATCGGCGAGTTCAAACGCAAGTTCACGATCCTCGACCGCTACGTGCTCGACATGCGCGCCGATCCACAGCGCCTGATGGACCGGCGGATCGCGTTGGCCCTCGGCGTCATGCTCGACACCGGAGAACGGCGCTAGATGGAGGGACCCAGCGAGCCGGCGGTGATCATCACGCCGGACATGCTGGAGGCCGGCGCGGGCCGGCGGGTCGACTTCGAGCGCGGGATGGCGCGCCTGCCGCCGCTCGTGCTTACGCTGATGGTGGTGAACGTGGCCGTGTTCGTGTGGGAGGTCGCCGCGGGCGTGCTCACGGAGCCCCACGGGTTGGAGGCCGGCGGCGCGCTGGTGCGCGAGCGCGTGCTCGCCGGCGAGTGGTGGCGCATGGTCACGGCCATGTTGCTGCACGGCGGACCCGATCACCTGCTCGGCAACATCTTCGTGCTCTACATCGTCGGCATGGCGTGCGAGCACGCCTTCGGGCTCGCGCGCACCGCCGTGGTCTACTTCGCGAGCGGCCTCGGCGGGGCGGCGCTGAGCATGGCGGCCGGCCCGGGCCCCTCGGTCGGGGCGTCGGGCGCCATTTTCGGCGTCCTGGCCGCCGTCATCGTCACGCTGTATCGCTACCAGGACCGGTTCTACGTGCGCGACAAGCGCATCGGCTTCGTCCTCGCGTTCTGGGCCGCCTGGCAGGTCGTGACGGGGTTCGCGACGCCCTTCATCGACAATTTCGCGCACATCGGCGGCTTCGCCGGCGGGGCCCTGGTGGCGCTGGTGCTCGTGCCGCGCCTCGTCGTGGCGGCTCCGCCCGCGCCGGCCCACGCCGCCCCCCCTCCCGGCTAGATTACGCGTATGGCCACGACCGCTGCCGAGCCCAAACGCCCGCCCCCGACGGTCAACGCCGACGAGGCGCGCGAGATCGCCGAAGCCGCTCGTGAGCACGAGTGGGCCGCGCCCAGTTTCGTGCGCGAGTTGTTCCTGGGCCGCCTGCGGTTGGACCTGATCCATCCGTATCCCGAGCAGGATCCCGCCGACGTCGCCCGCGCCGGGCCGTTCCTCGTCGCGCTGGAACGCTTTCTGCGCGAGCGCGTGGATTCCGACCGCATCGACCGCGAAGGCGAAATTCCCGACGATGTCATCGAGGGGTTGAAGGACCTCGGCGCCTTTGGCATCAAGATTCCGCGCGAGTACGGCGGGCTGGGCCTGTCGCAGCTCTCGTACATGAAGGCGATCGCGCTGGTGTCGTCGCAGGACGGATCGCTCACGGCGCTGCTCTCGGCGCACCAGTCGATCGGGGTGCCGCAGCCGCTGAAGATGTTCGGCACCGAGGCCCAGAAGAAAACGTACTTCCCGCGGCTCGCGCGCGGCGCGATCTCGGCGTTCGCGCTCACGGAGGCGGGCGTCGGGTCCGATCCCGCGGCGATGGAAACCAGCGCCGTGCCGAGCGACGATGGCGATTGGATTCTGAACGGCGAGAAGCTGTGGTGCACGAACGGCACGCGCGCCGAGCTGCTCGTGGTGATGGCCCGCACGCCGTCGCGCATCGTCAACGGCCGGGAGAAGCGACAGATCACGGCGTTCATCGTCGAGACGAATTGGCCCGGCGTCGAGGTGACGCACCGCTGTCACTTCATGGGCCTCAAGGCGATGTACAACGGCGTCGTGCGGTTCACCAACGTGCGGGTGCCCAAGGAGAACGTGCTGTGGGGCGAGGGCAAGGGCTTGAAGCTGGCCCTGATCACCCTCAATACGGGCCGCCTGACGTTACCGATGTCGGCGGTGGCCGCCGGGAAGCGCTGCCTCGAGATTTCGCGCCGCTGGGCCGCCGAGCGCGTGCAGTGGGGCAAGGCGATCGGCAAGCACGACGCCATCGCTCAAAAACTCGGCGGCATGGCGGCCAACACCTTCGCGATGGAGGCCGTCGCCGAGCTGTGCGGCGCGATGGCGGAGCGCGGCGGCTACGACATCCGTCTCGAGGCCGCGATCGCCAAGCTGTACAACTCCGAGGCGGGGTGGCGCATCATCGACGACACCGTGCAGATCCGCGGCGGGCGCGGCTACGAAACGGCCGACTCGCTGCGCGCGCGCGGGGAGCCGCCGATCCCCGTCGAGCGGATCATGCGCGATTTCCGCATCAACCTGATCTTCGAAGGCTCCTCGGAGATCATGCACCTCTTCATCGCGCGCGAGGCGGTGGACAAGCACCTCCAGGTCGCCGGCGACGTCGTGCTCCCGGGCAAGCGCCTGGGCGAGCGCCTCGCGGGCGTCGTGCGCGCCGCGCTGTTCTACAGCTGGTGGTACCCCTCGCGCTGGCTCGGCTGGGGACGCTGGCCCCGGTACCGCGAGTTCGGCCGGCTGGCGACGCACCTCCGCTTCGTCGAACGCGGCGCGCGCCGCCTGGCGCGCGGCGTCTTCCACGCCATGGTGCGGTTCGGCCCGAAGCTCGAGCAGCGCCAGTCGGTGCTGTTCCGCCTGGTGGACGTGGGCGCCGAGCTGTTTGCGATGGCCGCGACATGCGCCCGGGCGCGGATGCTCGTGCGGCGCGACGGCGCGGCCGGCGCGCGCGCCGTACACGTCGCCGACGTGTTCTGCCGCCAGGCCCGGCGCCGCGTGCGCGCGACGTTCGCCGGCCTGCGGCGCAACGAGGACGTGCCCACCTACCGCATGGCGCAAGAGGTCCTCGAGGGCGAGCACCGCTGGCTGGAGGGGGGGATTGTCGAGTTGGATAGTCGGGGCGGATGAGCGGATGGGCGGATCGGCGGATGGTCAACTGCTCCCGCGCATGGACTTGTGCAGACCCATCGTGAGCCTTCCCGCCCGAGAGCAGGCCGCGTCCAGTGCACACCATCCCTCCTCGTCGAGATACTCGAGGTCCTTGGCCATTCGGATGGCCACGGTCAATTCGGCGAGTGAACCGATACTGATATCCAGGAATCGGCGGAACTCCGCGCGCCCCCGTCGAGCCGATCCTTCGGCGATATTCAGCGCCGAGGAGAAAGCCGCTCGTCTCATCTGTGAGATCATCCCATACTGCTCGTGCTTCGGAAACCTGGCGGTGCTGCGATAGGTCAAGAGGGCGAGCGCATAGCACGCCTGCCACGCATCGAATCGCTCGTAGGGCATCATGCCGCGAAGGTTATGTCGGATCTTGCTACGTGGTAACCGATAAGACGCATCGGGTTGCCAAAAAAAAAGCGGGTCGGCGGGCGCATTTCTATCCGCCTATCCGCCCATCCGCCTATCCGCCCATCACGCCGCCTGGTGCGCGATCATAATGCTCTTGAGCCGCTCCGGCGTGTCGGCCCCGGCGTCGCCGTAGGGCGACGGGTGGCCCCCCGGCTCCATGACTACCGACGGACAGACGAGCGGGTACTGCCGGGCGCGGATGCGGTCGGCCGCGGGCAGCGCGGCGACGGGAGACGCGATGACCACCTGCCGGGCGCCCAACGTCTCGGCGGCCCGCGCCGCCGCCAGCACCTTCCACGGATACACGATCTGGCCGTCGATGATCACCGCGGTGCGCCCCTGCAGGCTCGTCACGGGCCGCTGGGTGCGGTAGAGCACGAGGTCCTGGCGCACCCGGGCGCGCGATTCGTCGATCGCCGCCTGGAGCTTCTCGAGCAGGTTCATCCCCGGCTGAAAATCGGGATCCATTTCGGCGGGCGCCGCTTCGGCCATCGCCCCGATGGGCGCGAGGTTCGCGCCGAGCTTGATGAACGACGCCACGATGACGTCGAACTGCGCGCCCATGGCTTGCGCCGCGTGCGCGGCGATCTCGACGCCCTCGGGCGTGATGCCGAGGAGCACGCAGGACGGATCGCCGCGCGCGGCCAGCTGCTGGCCGAGCATCGCCCCCGCGCTGGACCGGGTCGGGTAGAGGTTGGGCATGCGCGGCCAAAATAGGAACGGCGGTGGTCTCCCGCCAGCGTTATCTTTCCCCGACCGCGAACGCGAGGAGCGTGGAGTGGCGAAGGACACCCTGACTGTCATCGATAACCGCACCGGCCAGCGCTACGAGCTGCCGATCCAGGACGGCACGATCCGCGCGGCGGACCTGCGGCAGATCAAGGCCGATACCGACGATTTCGGGCTGATGAGCTACGACCCGGCGTTCATGAACACGGCGGCGTGCCGCAGCGCCATCAGCTACATCGACGGCGACCAGGGAATCCTGCGGTACCGCGGGTATCCGATCGAGCAGCTGGCCGAGAAGAGCTCGTTTCTGGAGACGGCGTATCTGCTGCTGCACGGCGAGCTACCCTCGGCGTCGGAGCTCGAGTCGTGGGTGTACCACATCACCCACCACACGATCATTCACGAGAACATCAAGAAGTTCATCGACGGCTTCCACCACGACGCCCATCCGATGGGCGTGTTCGTCAGCGCGGTGGCCGCGCTGTCGACGTTCTATCCGGACGCCAAGCGCATCGGCGAGGCGCAGTCGCGCAACGACCAGATCTTCCGGCTGATCGCCAAGACGCCGACGCTCGCCGCGTTCGCGCACCGCCACTCGCTCGGCATGCCGTACGCGTATCCGGACAACGACCTGAGCTACACCGGCAACTTTCTGAACATGATGTTCAAGACGACCGAGGTGAAGTACACGCCGCATCCGGTGCTGGAGCGTGCGCTCGACGTGCTGTTCATCCTCCACGCCGATCACGAGCAGAACTGCTCCACCAGCGCCATGCGCTCGGTGGGGTCGGCGCAGCCCGACCCCTACTCGTGCATGGCCGCCGCGGCGGCCGCGCTGTACGGTCCGCTGCACGGCGGCGCCAACGAGCAGGTGTTGCGCATGCTGCGCGAGATCGGGACGAAGAGCGCGATTCCGGCCTACGTGGAGCGCGTCAAGCGCGGCGACGTGCGGCTGATGGGCTTCGGCCACCGCATCTACAAGAACTACGATCCGCGGGCCAAGATCATCAAGCGCACCGCCGACGAGGTGTTCGACGTCACCGGCAAGAACCCGCTGATCGACATCGCCCTGGAGCTGGAGCGGATCGCGCTGCAGGACGAGTACTTCGTCTCGCGGAAACTCTATCCCAACGTGGACTTCTACTCCGGGATCATTTACGAGGCGATGCGGTTCCCCCTCGACATGTTCCCCGTGCTGTTCGCGATCGGCCGCACACCGGGCTGGCTCGCGCAGTGGCAGGAGATGCTGCTGGACAAGGAACAGAAGATCGCGCGCCCGCGGCAGGTGTACGTGGGGCCGGCGCAGCGCGCGTACGTGCCGATCGAGCAGCGGACCTGAAGGCGGCGGCAAGGGAGGCATCGTGCCCACCTACATCATGCTGTCCAACCTGACCGATGAAGGCGCCAAGGCGCTCAAGGCCAATCCCAAGCGCCTGCAGGAAGTGAACAAGGAGATCGAGAAGTTCGGCGCCAAGGTCACGGCGCAGTACGCGGTGCTCGGCCCCTACGACTTCGTCAGCATCGTCGAGTGCCCGGACAACGAGACGATCGCGCGGGTCTCCGTGGAGCTGGCGTCGCGCGGCAGCATCCGGCTGCTCACGCTCGCGGCGACGCCGGTCGCGAATTTCCTGCGCAGTTTGAAAGCTGAGGGAAAGTAGGAAGGTGGGAAGGTGGACAGTAACCTTCCCACTTTCGGACGTTCCTCACCTTCCCCTCCCACCTCGCCGGGGCCGCACCGACCGCGCCGGTCTCGCCGCCTGGGCCGCGGCCTGCCGAGGCTGCAAGGGCGGCACCGATGGCTCGAACCCGGGGATCACCTCGCGCGGGAAGGTCTCCCCGATCAGCCGCTCCACGTCGGCCATCAGCAGCCATTCGTCGGGGGAGATGAGGGTGAGCGCCAGGCCGAGCGCGCCGGCGCGCGCGGTGCGGCCCACCCGGTGCACGTACACCTCCGGATCGGTCGGCACGTCGAAGTTCACGACCATGCGAATGCCGTCCACGTCGATGCCGCGCGCGGCGATGTCCGTGGCGACGAGAATCTCGGCCGCGCCCGAGCGGAACTGCTCGAGCGTGCGCTGGCGATGGCTCTGCGCCTTGTCGCCGTGCAGCGCGTTGGCGGCGACCCCTTCGCGCCGCAGAAACGTGACGAGCTTGTCGGCGCCATACTTGGTCCGCGTGAAGATCAGCGTCTGGCCCGCGGGCTTGGCCTTGAGGATCGCGCCGAGCGCGCCGCGCTTCTGGAGCTTGTCCACCGCGACGATCACGTGCTCGATCCCCTCAGCGGGCTGCGCGCGGCGTCCGATCTCGACCGACGCGTGGCCGTTCATGGCGCGCCGGGCGAGCGCCTCCACTTCCACCGAAATCGTGGCGGAGAACAGCAACGTCTGACGCTGCGCCGGGAGCGCCGCCAGAATGCGGCGCACGTCGGGCGCGAACCCCATGTCGAGCATGCGGTCGGCCTCGTCCAGGACCAGCACCTCGAGACGGGAAAAATCGACGTGGCCCCGCTCCATGTGATCGAGCAGCCGCCCCGGCGTGGCGACGACGATGTCGGCCCCGTGCCGCAGCGCCCGGGTCTGCGGCTCCATCCCGACGCCGCCGTACACCGCCGCGCCCGTGACATGGGTATGGCGGCCGTAGGCGCGGATGCTCGCCGTCACCTGCTCGGCGAGCTCGCGGGTGGGGACCAGAATCAGGGCGCGCAGCACGCCGCGCGCGCCCGCCCCCAGCCGCTGGAGAATCGGCAGCACGAACGCCGCCGTCTTCCCGGTGCCGGTCTGCGCCGAACCGATGACGTCGCGGCCCGCGAGCGCGAGCGGAATGGCTTCCTGTTGAATGGGGGTGGGACGCTGGTAGCCCTCATCGGCAACCGCGCGCACCAGCTCGGGCGCTAGGCCCAACTTTTCGAATGGCATCGTTCTTCCTCGGCGTCTCGACGGTTACGCGTCTCGACGCACACACACACGCGCGCCCCGGAGGGGCCCAATGCCGCTCCGTCGTGACGCTGCTTCAGTTGTCGAACCTTGGGGATTGCACCGTGCGTGTGTTCAGCGACGGAGTCCCTGAGCGGGACTATCCGGAGGGATGCCAGCTCGTGGTTCTAACGAGCCTCAATGTAACGGGGTGGTACTCGGAAAAACAGGGCCAAGCACTACTGGACGCACAGACGCGCAGCGGTAAACAGTGCTGAGGGAACGGGTTGTCCCAGTGACTGCACCCTGAACGCCGCTGTGCGTCTGTGCGTCTAGTAGTGCCGGTCCTAGCGTTGGGTGTCCACCGCCGTTCTCGGCTCAGTGCCCCACCACCACATCCCCGGCAGGTCCCGTTGGCGCGGCCAGATCTCGTTCAGCGTCGCCCCCTCATAGAGCCGCCCGTTTTTCATCACGTAGCGCACCGTGTTGGTGTTGTGGATGTCCTCGAGCGGGTTGGCGTCGAGCACGATGAGGTCGGCGAGCTTGCCCGGCTCCAGCGAGCCGAGGTCCTGCTCCAGGCCGATGGCGTAGGCGCCGTTGATCGTCGCCACGCGCAGGACGTCGTGGTTCGCCATGCCGCCGGACGCCAGCGCCCAGAGCTCCCAGTGGTCGCCGAGGCCGTCCATCTGCCCGTGGCCGCCCAGCCCGACGCGGCCGCCGGCCTCGAGAATGGCGTTCGCCGCCGCGGCGAGCCGGGGAAAGACGTACTGGTTCTCGCGGAACCACGAGCGCCGCTCGGCGCGCTGGTCGATCTCCTCGTGCGGCATGAACCGCCGCACCTTGGCGTTGTCGTGAATGTCGAAGCGCTCGTAGAAGTAGTTCTCGCTCCAGGGCCCGCCGTACGCGACGAGCAATGTCGGCGTGTACGTGATCCCCGATTCCGCGATCAGCTGCACCGCGTCCTTGTACAGCGGCATGATGGGATAGCTGTGTTCGTGGCCGGGATAGCCGTCGATCACGGCGGTGAGGTTCATCTTGAAGTCGAGTCCGCCCTCGATCGTGGGCATCAGGCCCAGCTCCTGCGCCGCCATGATCACCCACTGCCGCTGCTTGCGGTTGCCCGTCATGTACATCTTGATGGTGTGGACGCCGTAAAACTCGCGGTAGCGCTTCAGCGCCTGCCGCGCGTCGTCGAGGCTCTTGAAGTTCTCGTCCCAGAACACGCCCGGCCCGGTGTGGAAGATGCGGGGCCCGAGGATCTCCCCCGTCTCCACCAGGTCGGCGTACGTGAGGACGTCCGTGGTCGCGGTCTGGGGGTCGCGGGTCGTGGTGACGCCCCAGGCGAGGTTCGCGAGATACCTCCAAACTTGGGTCTGGTGAATCCCCCACCCGCCCATCGGCCAGGGATGGGCATGCACGTCCACGAATCCGGGGATGATCGTTTTGCCGGAGACGTCGATGACGCGCGCCCCGGGCGGGGCGTCGCCCCGCGGGCCCACCCGGACGATGCGGTTGCCCGTGACGACGACGTCGCCGTTCTCGATGATCTCGTTCTCGCGCATCGAGATGATACGCGCGCCGCGCAGCACCACCGTGCCCTGCGGCACGTCGCGCGGCGCCCGGATCGTGACGTCCACCCGCCGCGGCTCGTAGGCCGGCAGCTTGGCCAGCGAGTCGGAGCGCTCCTTGAGCCGCTGCTGCACCGAGTCCGGGAGCGCTTTGATGCTGTCGCGCTTCAAGGAATCAGCACGCAGCGAATCAGCGCGGCTCTTTCTTCGATCTGCGGAATCCGCAGCCGCGAAATCCCAGCGCAGAAACGAGCGGCCGATCGACCAGTAGGCCTGGCGCCCGTCGGCCGTCCAGCCGACGAAGTCTCCACCCACCCTCGTGAGCCGCTCCACGGGAAACGCCGCGGCCGACGGATCGGAGACGTTGACGACCGGGGTCTGTCCGCCGACGAGCGGGAGGGTCACCATGTAGACGTAGTTCCCGGCGACCGCCAGCACGCGGCTGGAATCGGGGCTGATGAGGATTTCATCGGCTTCCTCGGGTTCCGCGCCCGGGCCGGGATAGGTGTACCCCGTCACCTTGATGTGCGCGCGCCGGTCGGTGCCGTCGTAGCGCATCGAGACGAGCCCGTCGTCGCCCTCGTACACGTAGATGCGGTTGGGATCGCGGCTGAAATGCGGTCGGCCGCGGACGTTCACCGGCGAGATCCGCGTGGTCGCGCCGCCGCCCGCGGGCACCCACGCCAGCTCGTAGCCGGGCGCGGACCGGGCGTTCAACCGCGGCGCCCGCGGTCCCTTGATCATCACGATGCGACGGCCGTCGGGGGACCAGACGGGCACATTATAGAACGCGGTGTCCTCCGTGAGCCGGACGGGCCGGCCGCGGCCGTCGGCGCGGACCTTGTTGACCGTTCCCCCCCGGTCGGTCCAGGTGACGTACGCGATCCACTGCCCGTCGGGGGACCACACCGGCACCTGCTCCTTCACGGTCTCGTTCGTGAGCCGGCGCGGCGTCCCGTCGGGCAGATCCATCACGTACAGGCGGTCGAGCGCGCTGAACACCAGCCGCCGGCCGTCGGGGGACGGCATCGCGTTGCGGATCTGGCGCGCGATCACCGCGCCCGTGTCCACGCGCACCGGCACGTGCACCATGGGCCCGAGCCCTTGCTGCACGCGCGCCGTGAAGGGGATCTCGCTCACCTGCCCCGAGGGCACCGCGACCCGGTGCAGCGTGCCGCCGAAGGTGACGATCAACGCCCGGCTGTCCGGGGTGAACGACGCGCCGGGATAGAGATCCCGCGTGAAGCGCGACTCCTGGTCGTCGCGGGTGACCGGATACACCAGCCACCGCTCGTCGCCGCTCTCGAGATCTCGGAGCCGCAGCCCGGTTTCGGCGTCGTAGCGCGTGGCATAGACGAGCCATTTCCCGTCGGGCGACAACACCGGGCGCATCGCGCTGCCGTACAGGTCGGTCTGCGTGTACAGCCGGCCCGTCCGCCGGTCGTACAGGGCGAGCTGCCACAGCGGATACCGCAGGTTGTACCCGAACCCGCCGCGATGCCGCGACACCCAGATGTAGCGCGGGTCCTTGCCGAACGCGGCGCCCAGGGTGTTCATCGGCGGCGGCCGGTTGGGCCCGACCTCCACCTTCAGCATCGCCGCCCCCGAGCCGCCGTCCTTGTGATACAGCCACAACTCGTACACGCTGCCGAGCACGCCGCTCGAGCGCGACGCCACGATGTAGTCGCCGTCGGGCGTCCACTCCGGCGAGACATACAGGTGGTTCCCCCCCTTGGTCAGCGCCTTGGCTTTCGTGCCATCGGCGTCGCACAACCAGATGTTCTCGGCGCCGCTCCGGTCGGACAGGAACACGATGCGCGTGCCGTCCGGCGACCAGCGCGGCTGGGAATCGAAGGCGGGCCCCGCGGTGATCCGCGTCGCGGTGCCGCCGCCGATCGGCAGCGTGTACAGATCGCCGAGCAGCTCGAACACGATCGTGCGCCCGTCCGGCGAGACATCGAGCGACATCCACGTGCCCTCGGAGGTCTCGAACTCGACACGCCGCTCCATTTCGAGCGGCAACGAGTCCTGCTTGGGCTTGGTGGTGTCGGCTTGGGTGGTGTCCTGGGCTGCTACGAGGAAGGGAAAGAGAGCGAACACGAGCAAGGAATGCATGCTGTTCTCCATAGACGGCGAAATGCCGAGACGCCGAGACGCCTAGCGGTTGTGAGGTGTGAGTGAGCAGGGATAACCTGCAACCTCACACCTCAGACCCGCTAGGCGTCTGGGCGTCTCGGCGTCGGCCTAGATACTAAGTGCTCGTACCTGCCTCGGCGCCGGCTCCTGCGAGCGGAGCACGATGCGCATCGCGTGCGTCTCGAGTTCGATGTCCCACGCCGCGATGCGCGGCCGCACGAACTCATCGCAGTCGGCGGCCGTCAGGCCTTCGGGCGTTGCATCGAGAAACTCCATCAGCTTCATGCGCTTCTCGAGATACGTGCAGCCGTCGCGACTCGCGGCGATGCGGATGCCCACATCGTCGTCGAGCTGGCGGCGCACGAACCCCTGCGCCACCTCGAGCAGCCGTCCCACGATCACGCGCTCGAGCGGCACGCCGTCGCGGCGCGCCAGGCGCCGGCTCAGCGTCCGCGCGCGCGCGGAGTCGCAGCACAGATCGAGCAGCTGGCGGCGCACGTCGGGATGCGGGCGGCGCCGGCTCTTCACCGTGCCCTCCCGCTCCGCCTTGGCGCACGTTGGCAGATCATTGCGATGCAGCTTGAGGAACTTGGTCATCGGGGCATAGACGTCCATCCGGCCGGGAGCCGGAGGCATCCGCCGCCCCGCGACGAGGTCAGCGATATAGATCTCAGACACCTGAACCGCCTCCGCCAGCTCGCGCGGCGTGCGCTTCAACTCGCGCAACCGGCGCCGGACCAGCTCGCCAACTTTGACGGGACGCTTCAGGGGAAGGGCAGCTGCCATGGGGACTCCTCTGGTGTTGCGGAATGACACGCCTGCGGTTCCGCAGGGAGCAGGAATATCGCCAGACTTGATGCAAAACGGTAGCTCTAGCGGCTTAACTCCCCAGTACGTGAGGATTTTCTAAGAAGCACGGCGGTGCCGACGAGGGCCACGAGCGCAAAACTGAACCACTGAATCGCATAGAAAAGGTGGGGCCCGTTGCTCAGGGTGGGGGGCGGCCAGCGGCGGGGGAGTCCCGACGCCGTGGCGGCTGGTGGGGCGGTCTGCTGGATCACAAAGGGCAGTAGGGCGTATGGCAGGCTGTCGCGAAGCGTTCGCGGATTCACGTCTCGCGGGCCGCGCGGCGCGGCGAGCGCCAAACCGGTAATGGTCACGGTCGTGTCTCCCTCCCGCAACGGCTCCCGCTCGATGTGGAAGGCGTCAGGGGACGGCACCCAGCCACGGTCTACGAGCACCACCGAGCCGTCCGCGAAGCGCAGCGGCGTCAGCAGCGCGACGCCCGGCGTTCCCTGGAAGCTGCGGCCGGGCCGCACCCACTCTCGATCATAGTCGTAGACGCCGCGGGCCGTGACGCGGCGGCGGTGCGCCGAATCGGCGGGCGGCGCGATCGTTCCGGCACTCCCCAACTCGAGTGGTGGGCGCGCGAGACGCGCCTCGAGGTCGGCGTTGCGCGCGCGGCGCTGGGCCAGGCGGTCGAGCTGCCACACGCCCGCCGCCACGCAGATGCCGGCGACGACGATCGCCGCGACCGCCAGGAGCACGTCGCCCCGCCGCCAGGTCACGGGCGCCGCCCGATCAGCGCGAGTTTGGCGGCGCGCGACAGGCGCCGGATCGCCGCTTCGCGCCGCAGCGCCGCGCCGCGATCCGGGACGTCTTCCCGATACACCAGCCGGACCGGCCGGCGCGAGCGGGTATAGGCGCTCGCGGTCCCCACCGCGTGCGCGGTCAGGCGGCGGGTGAGGTCGTTGGTGATGCCGGTGTAGAGCGTGCCGCCGCGGCAGCGCAGCAGGTACACGATCCAGGTGGCCACGCGCTCAAGCTAGCGGGGGCTCCGGGCGCTCGCCATTTTGGGCGCGCCGTGCTCCTCACTCCGTTGCGGCGACGCATCCTCGCCTGGGCGCTGTTCGACTGGGCCAATTCGCCGTACACGACGCTCGTCGTCACGTTCGTCTATGCGGCGTACTTCGCGCAGGCGTTCGCGCCCGACGTGGTCACGGGAACGGCCTGGTGGTCGCGCGCGGTCGCGATCGCCGGCCTCATCGTCGCCGTGCTGGCGCCGGCGCTCGGCGCGCTCGCCGACCGCGGCGGCGTGCGGCTG